>NZ_JBICMC010000066.1:0-47374 GCF_043106005.1 Pseudomonas sp. GLN_2
GCCGGCACAGGCAACTCCAATCAAGAGACCTTCAATGCCAACCAAGCCCCAACCCCCGATTGCCCATGCCGACCAGGCCACCGACCCGTATGCCTGGCTGCAACAGCGCGATACCCCCGAGGTACTCGCTTACCTGCACGCTGAAAACGCCTATCAGGAAGCCTGCCTGGCTGACCAGGCCCCGTTGCGTGAGCGACTGTTCGAAGAAATCAAGGGCCGCATCCTGGAGACCGACCTGTCATTGCCGGCGCCCTGGGGCCCCTACCTGTACTACACCCGTACCACCGCCGGCGACGAATACCCGCGTCACTACCGCTGCCCACGTCCGGCCGACGACTCGAACACCGTCGATGAAAGCCAGGAGCAACTGCTGCTCGACCCCAACGTCCTGGCCAACGGCGGTTTCCTCTCCCTGGGCGCGTTCAACATCAGCCCCGACCACCGCCTGCTGGCCTATAGCCTCGACACCAGCGGCGACGAAATCTATACCCTGTACGTCAAAGACCTGACCAGTGGCCGTGTCACCACCCTGCCTTTCGACGACTGCGACGGTAGCCTGACCTGGGCCAACGACAGCCAGACGCTATTCTTCGCTGAGCTGGACGACACCCACCGCCCATGGCGCCTGCGTCGCCACACCTTGGGCACCGACGCCGCGCACACCGTGTTCGAAGAGCCAGACGGGCGTTTCTTCCTGCACTGCTACCGCACCAGCTCCGAGCGCCAGCTGGTGCTGCTGCTGAACAGCAAGACCACCAGCGAGGCCTGGGTGCTGGACGCCGAAACCCCGCAGGCGCCGTTCACCTGCCTGGCGCCGCGCGTCGAAGGCCACGAATACTTCCCCGACCACGGCCAACTCGACGGCCAGTGGCGCTGGTTCATCCGCACCAACCAGGATGGCATCAACTTCGCCCTGTACCACGCGCCAGTCGCGCCAGTGCCAAGCCGCGAACAGTGGCAGGTGCTGGTGGCGCACCGCGACGCGGTCATGCTCGAAGGCCTCAGCCTGAACGCCGGTGCCCTCACCCTGAGCTTGCGCGAAGGCGGCCTGCCGATCATCGAAGTACGCCCACAGGGCCTGCCGGCCTACCGCGTCGAACTGCCAGACGCCGCCTACAGCCTGTACGTGCAGGACAGCCTGGAATTTGCCAGCACTCGCATACGCTTGCGCTACGAAGCGCTCAACCGCCCGGCCCAGGTGCGCCAGCTGGCGTTGTCCACGGGCGCCCAGGTGGTGCTCAAGCAAACCCCGGTGCTCGGTGCATTCGATGCCGATGACTATGTCAGTGAGCGCCTGTGGGCAACCGCAGCGGACGGCACCCAGGTGCCGATCAGCCTGGTACGCCGCCGCCAGGACCTGGGCAAGACCGTGCCACTGTACCTGTACGGCTATGGTGCCTATGGCGAAAGCCTCGACCCCTGGTTCTCACATGCGCGCCTGAGCCTGCTGGAGCGCGGCGTGGCCTTTGCCATCGCCCATGTGCGAGGTGGTGGTGAACTGGGGGAGGCCTGGTACCGTGCCGGCAAGCAGGAGTACAAGCACAACACGTTCAGCGATTTCATCGCCTGCGCCGAGCACCTGATCAGCCAGGGCGTGACGGCCGCCGATCGCCTGGCCATCAGTGGTGGCAGCGCCGGCGGCCTGCTGATCGGCGCGGTGCTCAACCTGCGCCCGGCGCTGTTCCGCTGCGCCATTGCCGAAGTGCCCTTCGTCGACGTGCTCAACACCATGCTCGACCCGGAGCTGCCGCTGACCGTGACCGAGTACGATGAATGGGGCAACCCTGAGGAGCCGGAGGTGTATGAACGGATCAAGGCTTATGCGCCGTACGAGAACCTGAAAGCGCAGGCCTACCCGGCGATGCTGGTGGTGGCGGGCTACAACGACAGCCGCGTGCAGTATTGGGAGGCGGCCAAATGGGTGGCGAAGTTGCGCACACTCAAGACCGACAGCAACCTGCTGCTGCTCAAGACCGAGATGGGGGCTGGGCATGGCGGGATGAGCGGGCGGTACCAGGGGTTGAAGGATGTGGCCCTGGAATATGCGTTCGTGTTTGGCGAGCTGGGTATCCTTTGAGAGAGCGGGGGGCGCGTTGCGCCCCTTTCGCGACACAAGGCCGCTCCCACAGGACAGTGGGCTGCACCCCAGATGTTGGACATCTGTCCTTCTTCTTGAGTGCAGTCCACAGCGCGGAATCCAGTCCAACCTGTGGGAGCGGCCTTGTGTCGCGATGGGCTGCAAAGCAGCCTCAGACTTCCTCAGCTCCCGCCCGTCAATCATCCTCCACAACCGGCTTAGGCGGGTCCTGCCGCAATCCGGGCAATGGCTGATCCTTCGGCGGGCCGGGCACTGGCATCGGCGGCAACAAGGGCGCCCCCGGCTGGCTGTCATAAGCCTTGGGCGGCGTACTCGGGGTAATCTGCGGGTATGGCGTAGGCGTCGGCGTACCGGGCGCGCCGGGTACTGGCGGCGTGAGCCTGGGTGGCGTGCTGGCAGCTTCTGCCAAGGGCAGGCCAGCCATCAACAGCGCGGCGAGGATCGCGTGAAACATCAGCAACCTCCTGTCGGGAACCTTGCTACAGGCTACGCCTAAATCAACGCTTTCGCCTGTCCGCCTGGCCCGCAAGCGCGCTAGACTCAATGGCATAACCGTCACTTGCCTGATCAGAACAAAGGAAACACCATGAGCTCCACCTCTTCTGCCGCCGCCACCGCGCGCCTCGACCGCATCCTGGCTGATGCCAAGCGCGACAAGGAAATGGGCTACCGCGACAAGGCCCTGAGAATGTACCCGCACGTATGCGGCCGCTGCGCCCGCGAGTTCGCCGGCAAGCGCCTGAGCGAGCTGACCGTGCATCACCGTGACCATAATCACGACAACAATCCTCAGGACGGCTCCAACTGGGAGCTGCTGTGCCTGTACTGCCACGACAACGAACACTCGCGCTACACCGACCAGCAGTACTTCAGCGAAGGCTCCACCAGCACCCCGAGCATTGCCAAGGCTACGCACAACCCGTTTGCCGGGCTGGCGGGCATGCTGAAGAAAGACTGACCATCGATTCGCCCCCCGCTGCTACCGGGCAGCCCGTATAATCGCGCTTTTTTCGCGAAGGGCCCCGGTACGTGGCAAACAAACGATACAGCTGCATCGGCCTGTTCAACCCCAAGTCGGCAGAAAACGTCGGCTCTGTGATGCGCGCAGCGGGCTGCTATGGCGTCAATTCGGTGTTCTACACGGGCAAACGCTATGAACGCGCACGTGACTTCGTCACTGACACCAAGCGCGTGCACTACGACATCCCGCTGATCGGCATCGACGACCTGCAGCGCATTATCCCGCTGGGCTGCACGCCAGTAGCGGTAGAACTGGTGGAAGGTGCGCGGCCATTGCCGGATTACACCCATCCGGACCGGGCCATTTACATCTTCGGGCCAGAGGATGGCTCGTTGAGCGAAGAGGTGCGGGGATGGTGTGAAGAGACTATCTACATCCCGACCGAGGGCTGCATGAACCTGGCAGCGACGGTGAATGTGGTGCTGTACGACCGCTTGGCCAAGGGGCTGAATACCCGCTCGGGGCCCAAGTTCAAATAAAAAGGCCGCCACTGCGGCGGCAGGACAGACCTGCCAACACAGGGCGACCGAGTGCTGAGCTCCGTCAGAACAGCACCGAAACCGGGCCGAACATTGCCTCGACAAACCATGGGTTGTCGCGATCAACGCTGCCAACGATGGTTGGCTGCACGCTCCCCAACCTCGGTTTCGCCCTGTGAACAATGCTGAGTTTCTGCTCGGCGGTGTATTCCAGGTACGACTTGATACGCTTGAAATGCGACTTGCAGACGATGCCGCCCTGCCGATTGTCAGGCGCAGGGATGCCTAGTGCAGCACCTTGCTCTGCAGCACATCGGAACGCCGCCCCAGCACGTTCTCGCTGATCTGCACGAAGTCTTCGGCACTGACGCTGGGCAGGCGCATCAGCCCCCGCACCACATCGTCCAACGAACGTTTGGCCTGGGTGTGAATGCGGATTTCCTTGTCCAGCGCCTGCAACAGCATCACACCGCGGGCCACCTGGGCCGGGCTTGCGCGTTCACCCTTGAGCCGGTTGACCTTGGCGCCCTGCTTGCTCAGACGTGCCTGCCAGACCTGGTAACGGTCATCACTCATCCCGCCCGAGCGGCGTAGCAACTCGTTGGCGTAATAATCGGTCAGGCTCTCTACCAGCCAGTCACTGCCGTCACGCCCGTGAATCTGCGCGAACAGTTGCACCAGTTCGCGCAGCAACGGGCTATTGCCGTTTTCGCTGACCATGGGCCGGGCACTGTTGAGGTACAACGAGCCCTGCGCAGCCATAGCCCCTCGCCACATGCCGTCACGCGCCCCGACCAACAGCAGCTTGGGCGGGTTACGCGGGAACACAGCTTGTAGGTGTGGCCAGACGAATGTAAGCAAGGTCAGGCTGTCCATGCGCCGCATACCCTGCCCCACCGGCGCGGCCACGGTCACTTCGGTCTCGCCCAGGCGAGCGCGGCGGCTGCCCAGGTCGCCGGCAAGCATCCAACCGGTCGGGCGATCGAACAGGCGCGACACGTTGTCGATGCGAAACTTCCCCTTGCCGATACGCGGCCAGGACGTTTCGATGCTCTTCCAGCCCTCGGGCAGGTCGAAAGCCAGGCGCGCCACCAGCTCGGTACCATCCTGCTGGTCGAGGCGCGCAGGGGGTATCAGCTGGTCGCCGAGGAACAGCGCCCAGTGCGGGGTGATGCGTGATGAATAGGCGCCGCTGGCAAGCTTCTGGTCCAGCTGCACACGGTAGCTGAGGCTGGTCTTGCCGGCCGCTGGCTGCCATACACCACGCTGCCCCTTCAGCTGCCATTGCCCATCGGCCTGGAAGCCGCTGTAGGCCCCAGCCTTGCCCAGGTCGAAGTCCAGGCTGCGCACGGCGCTGCCTTCAGCCAATGTAACGCGGACCTCGGCCTGGCCACTGGCAGGCAGCAGGCGCACCTGGTAGTCGAGGTCGACCTTTTTCGCCCAGGCCGGCGAACTGGCCATCAGGCCCAACAGCAACAACAGCTGGCAACGCATACAGAAACTCCTTGTTTCCCCGAGGCAGCGGGCTACGCCGGTCAGCTGGCGCGAAAGATCAGGTGGTCTTCCCAGTCGTCTTCGTGCACATCGTGTTCACTGAGCATACGCCCCGACTGGGAAATGCGCTGTTCATGAACCTGTTGCCGGTCGCCACAGACCAGGTGGTGCCAGGCAGGCAAGTCCTTGCCCTCACTGACCAGACGGTAACCGCAGGTACTCGGCAGCCACTTGAACTGGTCGGCCTTGCCCGGGGTCAGCTGGATGCAGTCTGGCACGTGGGCGAAGCGGTTGGGGTAGTCGCTGCACTGGCACGTATCCAGGTCCAGCAGTTTGCAGGCGATGCGCGTGTAATAGACGCTGTTGTCGTCTTCGTCTTCGAGCTTTTGCAGGCAGCACAGGCCGCAGCCATCGCACAGCGACTCCCACTCTTGCTGGCTGAGTTGTTCGAGGGTCTTGCGCCGCCAGAACGGCGCGTTTTCAGCGATCATCACACAGGGTTCCTGCATTCATCTTGGGGGCCACGGCGCGCGGCGGCGCCAGTCTAGAGCCTGGGCTTCGGCAAAGCCAGACCGCTTGTCAGTCGCGACGGCACGCAGTAGCGTGCGCTTTTCCCGTCCGTTTGCAGGAGCCGCCATGAGCGCCAACCCCCGCATTGCCGATTACGCCATCAACGAGCAGTTCATCAACCGCTGGTCACCACGCGCCTTCACCGCCGAGCCGATCAGTGAAGAAACCCTGCTGAGCTTCCTCGAGGCCGCCCGCTGGGCACCTTCGGCCTACAATTCGCAGCCTTGGCGCTTCCTTTATGCCCGCCGCGACACGCCGAACTGGGAGCGTTACCTGAGCCTGCTGGTGCCCTTCAATCGCAGCTGGGCGCAACAAGCGTCGGCGCTGGTGCTGGTGATTTCGAAGACTACCTTCGCGGCCCCGGGCGCTACGGAAGAAAAACCGGCCCTGTGGCACACCTTCGACACGGGCTCTGCCTGGGGGCACCTGGCCCTGCAGGCCAGCATCAGCGGCTGGCATACCCATGGCATGGCCGGCTTCGATCAGGACCTGGCACGTCAGGAACTGAAGATTCCCGAAGGTTACGCACTGCATGCCATGGTGGCGATCGGCAAGCTGGGTGACAAGGCCAGCCTGGATGAAGCCCTGCAGGCGCGTGAAGTGCCAAGCCCGCGCAAGCCGCTGAGCGAGCTGGCTGCTGAAGGCGATTTCAGCCTGTAAGGTTTGTGTTGGCCGCGCTGGCCTCTTCGCGGGCAAGCCCGCTCCTACGGGGATATCACCACCCTGTGCTGGAGGGATTTACCCGCGAAGAGGCCGGTACGGGCCACAGCAATCAGTAGCCCCGGGCGAAATCCACTTCGCCACGCAACCCCTGCCCCGCCGCATACGCTCGCACATTCTCCGCAAACAAGCGCACCATCGCCGCCGGCGAGGTGGGCGCCGAGCTGTGCCCGGTCAGCAGCAAGCCCCAGGCGGTCCAGAACGGGTGTTGCTTGGGCAGCGGCTCCTGGCGGCACACATCGATCACCGCACCGGCCAGATGGCCCTCCTTCAACGCCTCGACCAGGTCGGCATCAACCACCGCCACACCACGTCCGGCATTGATGAACAAGGCCGAGGGCTGGAAGCACTTGAACAGCGCTGCGTCATACAGGTCATGAGTCGCCGGGGTATCCGGCAGCAGGTTCAGCACGTAGTCGACCTGGCCAACCAAGCGCGGCAGGTCGGCCAGCGCCGCCACCTCGATGAACGGGGCCTGTTCACGGGCGCTGCTGGCAACCCCGTACAGCGCCACACCAAACGGCTGCAGGAACTCGGCCACACGCTGACCAATGTCGCCTACACCCACAATGAGGACCTTGCGCCCTTCCAGGCTGCGCCCCGGGCGGTCATCCCACCGCCGCTCGACCTGGCTGACCAGGCGCGACAGCACCTCACGCTCATGGCCTAGCATATAGGTGAGCATGTACTCGGCCATCACCTGCCCGAAGATGCCAACTGCGCGGCTCAGGCGGTAATCACGCGGCAGGCCGTCGGCCAGCAACGGCGTGATACCGGCCCATGTCGACTGTATCCAGCCCGGCTTGTGGCCTTGGCGCAGCAGACTGGCCAGCAAGTCCGGCTGGCCCAGCCACACCGGGCACTGCGGTGCCTGGCGGGCCAGTTCGGCAGAGTCGCCGCTGGTCACAACGTCCACTTCAGGCGCGGCTGCGCGCAAAAGCCCGGCGTATCGAGCATGGTCATGCTCAGCGATCAGTACACGCATGGTCAGACGGGGTCGTTACGGCGCAGCAGCTCTTCGGGCAGGTGCTCGATGTACTCATCTTCCAGCGGCGGCATCTGCAGGTGGTAGCCTTGGCTTTCGAGGTTCTCCAGCACCTTGGTGATGTCCTCGCGGGCCAGCTTGCGCTCAGGGCTGAGCACCAAATCGAAAGCGTGCACGGGGGTGCCGAAGAACGGCAGCAGGCCTTCAGGCACGCGCTCCAGGCCGTCAGCCTTGAGTACGTACAGGTACATTTCGTTCTTGCGTGGGCTCTTGTAGATCGAGCAAATACGTTTCATCGGGTTTCTCCGGCACCTGCCAGGTTGTCCAGCAGGGCCTGGCCCATGCGCTCACGGCGCCAGCCGCGCAGCGAATCGGGCAGTTGATAAGGGCCATTGGGGTATCCGCTCTTGAGCAGCGCCTCCAGGGCTTTCTTGCGCAGCATCAACTCGGGCGCAATCCCCAGGCGCTCGCCTTCGGCCTGGCCGATGGCACGCAGCTGCTTGAGAAGGCCCGCAGCCTCGATCGGCAGCGGCTCGGGCAAGGGCGCTGGCCATTGCTCGGCAGGCAGGCTGGCGGCGCGCTTGATCAGCTGGATGAGGCACTCACCGTCCTGACGAATGGTGCGCGGGTGCATCTCGTCGATCTTGGCCAAGGCCGACAGGTTGTTCGGCTGGCTTTTGGCCATGGGCCACAGCGAGTGCTCCTTGAGGATACGATTACGCGGGACATCGCGGTTGCGCGCTTCGCGCTCGCGCCAGGCGCACAGCTCACGTAGCACTGCCAGTTGTTGAGGCGCCAGCTTCCAGGCCAGCTTGACGTCGCGGTACAGGCTTTCAGGCTCGACTTCACGGCGCAACGCAGCCACCAGCTCGGCGCCGTCTTCCAGCACCCAGGCATACTTGTCGTCACTCAGCCGCGGGCGCAGCACGGTGAACAGCTCGGCCAGGTGCACGGCATCTTCGGCAGCGTAGCTGACCTGGGTTTCCGAGAGCGGGCGTTGCAGCCAGTCGGAGCGGGTTTCGCCTTTGGGCAATTCGATGCCCAGCACTTCCTGCACCAGCCGCGAATAGCCCATGGAGAAGCCCAGGTTCAGGTAACCGGCGGCCAGCTGAGTGTCGAACAGCGGCTGAGGCAGCTTGCCGGTCAGGCGCAGCAGCACTTCAAGGTCTTCGCTGCAGGCGTGCAGCACCTTGACCACACCGCTGTCTTCCAGCAGGTCGGCCAAGGGTTGCCAGTTGCCGATCAGCAGCGGGTCGATCAGAAAGGCGCGTTGGCCGTCGCCGATCTGAATCAGCCCGGCTTTCGGGTAGAAGGTGTCGACCCGCATGAATTCGGTGTCGACGGCGACGAAGGGCAGCTGGTGCCAGTCGCGGCAGTGTTCGGCCAGGCTCTGGTCGTCACGGATCCAGTGAATTTCGATGGCCACAAGGCTCTCCCACTAACATTGGCGCGCAGTATATACGGCGCGGGCACTGCGGGTGAAACTGTCCCGCTTTTCGGGGGCAGTCCACCCTGTGGGAGCCGGCGCACCCGCGAATGAAGGCAATACGGTGTAAGACCCGGGCTTGCCCGCTCCCACAGGCTTTCAGCGCTTTGCCGCCAGCCAGGGCCGGCAACTGGCGAACATGTCCAGCGACTGTTGGTAGAGCTCGGTATGCACCTGCAACAGGCCAAGCATCGAGTGGAACAGGTTGTCCTGGGACAGCGGGGCATCGCTGAGCCGTGCCAGGCAGTCGGTATCGACGCCGAAGTCCTCCTTGTAGCTGTTGGAGAACCAGGTCAGCAGCGGCACGTGCTTCTGCGGCTCGGGAGCGATGGCGTAGGGCGTGCCGTGCAGGAACAGGTTGTACTCGCCCAGCGACTCGCCGTGGTCGGACAGGTAGATCATCGCCGTGTCGACCTTGTCTTGCTTGCTGCGCAAGGTATCGATCAGCGAGGCCAGGACCTTGTCGGTGTAGGCCAGGGTGTTGTCGTATCCGTTGATGATTTGCTCCTTGCTGCACTGGTTCAACGCGTTGCTCTGGCACACCGGTGTGAAGCGCTCGCCATCACTGGGGTAGCGCTTGAAGTACTCGGGGCCGTGGCTGCCCATCTGGTGCAGCACCAGCACGGTGTCCTTGTCGAGGTTGTCGATCAACGCGTCCAGGCCTTGCAGCAGGATCTGGTCATGGCATTCGCCATCGGCGCACAGATGCGTGTCCTTGAGGTTGCTGACGTCGATGAACTGCACGCGATCGCAGGTGCCTTTGCAGCCCGACTGGTTGTCACGCCACTGCACGGCCAGACCGGCACGCTGGAGAATGTCCAACAGCCCTTCACGGTTCTTCGCTACGCGGGCATCGTAGTCCCTGCGCTTCATGCCCGAGAACATGCAAGGCACCGAAACCGCCGTTTCCGTACCACACGAGTGCACGTCGGAAAACGCCAGCAGGCCCTGCTCCTTGGCAAGATTGGGCGTGGTATCGCGGTCATAGCCCAGCACGCCGAAATGGTCTGCCCGGGCACTTTCCCCGACCACCAGCACGGTCAGCGACTTGCGCTCATGTTTTTGCCAGGCCGCATCACGCTTGGCATCTTCGCCATAATGCTGGAACGGGCGCGAGGCCGTACCGACACGCTCGCCGACATAACCAATGGAGGCCCCGACGATATTGCTGGGGGTGAGCATCAGGCGCAATTCATGGTGATTGCGGAACAGCGACGACAGCCCTTGATAATTGACCAACGCGACCGAGCCAATGGTCACCACACAGGCACCACTGACCACCAACTTGCCCAGCAACTCGCGGTGCCAGGGGCGGTAGGCGATCTGCGCCTTCCACAGCAGCACCGATGGCAGCACACCCAGCAGCAGGATATACGCTGCAAACTTGAACGACATCAAGTCGCGCACTTCCGCAACATTGGTCTCGGCCATATTGCGGAACATCGCGGCGTCAATAAGTACGCCGTACTGGTTCATGAAGTAAGCCACGCCCGCGCCACTGATGAACAACACGATAAGTACCGGCTTCAATACATACCGGAAGGCAAGTAACGTGAGTATGAGATTGAAGGCGAACAGCATCAGCACAGCAAACGCCAGACTCAGCCACAACCCCGACAGGCCGGCAGGAACCGCCGCTTGCAGATGCTCCCAGAGGAACATGTTGAAGCCGATCAGCAGGTAAAGACTGGCCAGCAGCGTGACCCATTCAGTCCGCAGGGATTTGAAGTTGAGCATTAGCGTTCGCAGTCAAGAGTGATTATCACCCCCAGGCCAAATGGCACTGTGGGAAAGTTGGGCGAACTCTAGAAAGCACGTCATCAATTTTTTGTGAAAAAGTCGGTAACAATTTCGTGAGGGTGCGTCTTTTACCAATTATCTCAAAACCATTCAGCTGCCATTCAGCCTGAACCGCCGTCACAAGCCTGCGCAAAGACAGCTATCCTCAATGGTCAGGACCTTACCGACAACCCTGACAGAGGTGAAGAAATGCCAGTTCCGCACGATCTGCTCGCTGACCTGCACGTTACCGCTGATGCATTCCAGGCACTCATAGAGAAGGATCAGGACCTGCACAAACTGCACAAGGAGTACAACGCCAAGGACAAGGAGGTGGTAGCCGCCGAAGGCAACGGCACCAACGACGAGGCCGTCAACCGCCTGCGCAAGGAAAGGTTGCTGATCAAGGACAAGATCGAACGGATCATTCATCCGCCCAAATCCTGACAGGCATTTATTGAATCCACCGGCCTCTTCGCGGGCAAGCCCGCTCCTACACCGATGCGCAGACCGTCGTAGGAGCGGGTTCACCCGCGAAAGGGCCGGACCTGCTGGCCAATGTCCCTGGCCGTTCACCGTTCTCGCCGCTACCGTATTCGCGGGTAAACCCGCTCCTACCACCTGCAGGCGCGGGCGAGCCCGCGAAGAGGCCTGCAGCCCTACACAGCAACCAGCGCTTTCAACGCCCCATCCAGGTCCTCGACCAGGTCACGGTAATCCTCGATACCTACCGACAACCGCAGCAGGTTCTCGCTGATCCCCATCACCCCTTTCTGCTCTGGGCTCAGCGAGCAGTGCGACATGCTCCAGGAGTGGTTGATCATGCTCTCCACCCCGCCCAGCGAGTCGGCCAGCACAAAAATCTGCAGCGCCTCTACCAGGCGATTGAGCGCGGCGCGGTCGCCTTTCACTTTCATCGCCACCACCGCCCCGCCACTGCGCATCTGGCGTTTGCACAGCTCATGCTGAGGGTGGCTTTCCAGCCCTGGGTAATACACCTGCTCGACCTGCGCATGACCTTCCAGGAAGCGCGCCACCTGCAGGGCATTGGCACACTGGCGCTCCATGCGCACATCCAGGGTCTTCAGACCGCGCAGGGCCAGGTAGCAGTCGAACGGCCCCTGCACCGCACCAATCGCCATGCTGATACGGCGCAGGCGTGCCAGCAACGCATCGTTGGCCGCCACCACCACACCGCCGGTGAGGTCGGAGTGGCCGCCAATGTACTTGCTGGCCGAGTGCATCACCAGGTCCACACCCAGGGTGATCGGGCGCTGGTTCCACGGCGAGCAGAAGGTGTTGTCGATGCAGGTGAGGATGCCCTTGGCCTTGGCCAGGTCGCACACCGCCTTGATGTCGACCAGGTGCAGCAACGGGTTGGTCGGCGACTCGATCCAGATCAGCTGGGTTTCCGGCTTGATCGCAGCCGCTACGGCTTCAAGGTCGTTGAGATCGACATAGGTGGTGGTCAGCCCCGAGGTGCGGCTGCGGTAATCTTCCATGATGCGGAACGTGCCACCGTACACGCCGTTCATCACCACCACGTGGGCATCCTTGGGCAGCAGCTCAAGCACGGTTGCGGTGGCATTGACCCCCGAGGCGCAGGCCACAGCGCCCACGCCTTCTTCCAAGGCAGCGACACAGGTTTCGTAGGCATGCCGGGTGGGGTTGCCGACGCGGCTGTAGGAATATTCCGGTTTATCGTCCAGGCTGCGCTTGGTGAACGAACTGGCGGTGACGATGGCCGGAAAAATGGCGTTATCGGCAACGCTGAACTGCTCGCCGGCGTGAATGGTACGGGTGGCGAAATTGCGCGGCTTGTCGGACATGGTCAGGCCCATTGGCAGAATGAAAGCTGCAACTATCGCACAACCCAAATCATCTGGCCTTGGGGTAATCTGTGAAATATTTTTCTGCACGGCCAGCGCGCGATATGGACAGTTTCGACCAGCACATTCTTACCCTGCTACAGCGTGATGCCTCAATCTCGCTGAAGGACCTGGCCGAGGCCGTCAACCTGTCCACCACACCGTGCTGGAAGCGGGTCAAGCGCCTGGAGGAAGACGGCTACATCCTCGGCCGCGTCGCCCTGCTGGACCCCGAACGGTTGGGGTTGGGGCTTACCGTGTTCGTCCAGCTCAAGACCCAGCGCCATGACAGCGCATGGCTGGAGCAGTTTGCTGCGACGGTGACCGGGTTCGAGGAAGTGATGGAGTGCTACCGCATGTCCGGGGACTGGGACTACATGCTGCGGGTGGTGGTGGGTGATATTGCAGCGTATGACCGGTTCTACAAAAAGCTGATTACCCGTACCGATGGCCTATCGAACATCACCTCCAGTTTTGCCATGGAGCAGATGAAGTACACCACGGCTTACCCGGTGCATCGCGCCTGACCGGTGCTGGATTCTTCGCGGGCAACCTCACAGGATCACCTCAACCTCAAGCGCTGTGGGGTCCCGTAGGAGCGGGTTCACCCGCGAAGAGGCCAGCACAGGCACCCCATCAATCCGAGGCCAGCACCGCCGCAATGCGGTTCCCCGCCTTGGCTTTCACGACCTTGATCGCCACGAATTTCGAGGTCGGGGTATAGGTCCCCTCACCATAACTTTCCAGCGGTACCAACGGGTTGGTTTCCGGGTAATACGCCGCCGCCTGCCCCTCGGGCACGTCATACGCCACCAGGCGGAACCCGGACACCCGCCGCTCCACGCCATCCTCCCACAACGACACAAGGTCTACCTGCTCACCCGGTTCGAAGCCCAGGCGACGGATGTCCGCCTCATTGACGAACACCACTTCACGCAGGCCGAACACCCCACGGTAACGGTCGTCCAGGCCATACAGGGTGGTGTTGTACTGGTCGTGCGAACGCAGGGTCTGCAAAATCAGGTCGGGCTTGTCACCACGGGCCAGTACCTTGGCGTTGACCAGTTCCTCGGGCAGCGCGTGGGGCATGAAGCGGGCTTTGCCCGTGGCCGTGCGGAAGTTGCGATCGGCGGCATTGTTGCCAAGGTGGAACCCGCCGGGGCTGTTCAAGCGTTCATTGAAACCGGTAAAGCCCGGAATCACGTCAGCGATCATGTCGCGAATGCGGTTGTAATCGGCCACCGCGTGCTCCCAGTCGATCGGCTGGTTGCCCAGCGTGGCCTTGGCCATGCCGGCAATGATCCACGGTTCCGAGCGCATATGCGGCGAGCGCGGGCGCAACTGGCCGTGGGAGATGTGCACCATGCTGAAGGTGTCCTCCACGGTCACGCCTTGCGGCCCTTCGGCCTGCAGGTCGATTTCGGTACGGCCCAGGCACGGCAGGATCAGCGCATCGCGGCCGGTGACCAGGTGCGAGCGGTTGAGCTTGGTGGAAATCTGCACGGTCAACGCGCAGTTCTGCAGCGCCGCGTGGGTGCGCGCGGTGTCCGGGGTGGCTTGGGCAAAGTTGCCGCCCAGGCCGATGAACACCTTGGCCCGCCCCTCTTCCATAGCCTTGATCGCCAACACTGCGTTGTGCCCATGGGTACGCGGCACACTGAACTGGAAACGTTGTTCGATGGCATCGAGTAGCGCCGCCGAGGGTTTCTCGTCAATGCCCATGGTACGGTCACCCTGCACGTTACTGTGGCCACGCACCGGCGACAGGCCTGCGCCGGGCTTGCCGACGTTGCCACGCAGCAGCTGCAGGTTGACGATTTCCTGCACGGTCGGCACCGAATGGCGGTGCTGGGTGACGCCCATGGCCCAGCACATGATGACCCGCTCGGCCTTGCGGTACATGCGGGCCGCCAGCTCGATCTCGGCCAGGGTCAAGCCGGACTGTTTGACGATGTGCTCCCAGGACGTGGCGTCCACCGCCGCCAGGTAATCGTCGACGCCGCTGGTGTGCTCGGCGATGAAGGCATGGTCGAACACCGCCGGCTCGCCCTTGGCCTGCGCCTCGCGCTCCCATTGCAACAAGTACTTGGCAATACCGCGCATTGCCGCCATGTCCCCACCCAAGGCCGGGCGGAAGTAGGCGCTGGAGGTCGGCTCGGAGCCGTTGCTGAGCATTTCGAACGGGTGCTGCGGGTGCTGGAAGCGCTCAAGGCCACGCTCTTTCAGCGGGTTGAAGCAGACGACCTGGGCGCCACGCTTGACCGCTTCGCGCAGGGGTTCGAGCATGCGCGGGTGGTTGGTGCCGGGGTTCTGCCCGATGACGAATATCGCGTCGGCCAGCTCCAGATCGTGGAACACCACGGTGCCCTTGCCCACCCCGAGGGTTTCCGACATGCCCGCGCCGCTGGCTTCGTGGCACATGTTCGAGCAATCCGGGAAGTTGTTGGTGCCGTAGGCACGCACGAACAGCTGGTAAAGGAACGCCGCTTCGTTGCTGGCCCGGCCCGAGGTGTAGAATTCGGCTTCATCCGGCGACTGCAGCGCACGCAGGTGCCTGGCGACCAGCTCGAAGGCCTCCTGCCAGGTGGTTTCGACATAGTGGTCGGTGGCGGCGTCGTAGCGCATCGGGTGGGTGAGACGGCCCTGGTATTCAAGCCAGTAGTCGGTCTGCTCCTTCAGCGCGCTGACGCTGTATTTGGCGAAGAAAGCCGGGTCGACCGAGCGGCCGGTGGCTTCCCAGTTGACCGCCTTGGCGCCGTTTTCGCAGAACTTGACCATGTCGCTTTCCGGCGACTCGCCCCAGGCACAGCCGGGGCAGTCGAAACCGCCGTTCTGGTTGGTCTTGAGCATGGCCCGCAGGTTCTTGAAGGCGTTGTCGCTGCCCAGCCAGCTCTTGGTCACGCTTTTGAGCGCCCCCCAGCCGGCAGCGGCGCCCTTGTAGTCCCTGATGTGTTCGTCCTGGCTCATGCGATGAATCCTCACGCTTCGATGCTTTTTTCCAGCCTATGGAGCGTGGGAAGGGGCGTCCAATCGAAAGATCTTACGGCGTGATAAGCGGTTTCGATCATGACCGGCCAGATGCCATACCAAGCGATAGAGGCCATCGATCAACCGGTCAGGCAAAGCAATTTGACGGCCTTGCGGCCAGGTTATAGCTTGGAGTCATGTCCTAACCCATTCGAGTGCGAACGTGGAACAGAACAGCCGGGCCCTGATCGACGGCTTCAACCGGAAAATCGACTACCTGCGGATGTCGGTCACCGACCGCTGTGACTTCCGTTGCGTGTACTGCATGGCCGAAGACATGCAGTTTCTGCCGCGCCAGCAAATCCTCAGCCTCGAAGAACTGTTCCAGGTGGCCGAACGCTTCGTCGCGCTGGGCACCCGAAAGATCCGCCTGACGGGTGGCGAGCCACTGGTACGCCAGGGCATCGTCGACCTGTGCGGGCGCATCGCCGCCCTGCCCGGCCTGCGCGAGCTGTGCCTGACCAGCAACGGCTCGCAACTCGGGCGCCTGGCTCAGCCGCTGTTCGACGCCGGGGTGACACGCCTGAACATCAGCCTGGATAGCCTGGATGCCGACCGTTTCAAGCAGCTGACCCGCACCGGCGACCTAGCCCAGGTAATCGCCGGCATCGACGCCGCACGCCAGGCCGGTTTCAAACGCACCAAGCTCAACTGCGTGGTACTCAAAGGCCGCAACGACCATGAACTGGTCGATCTGGTGCGCTTTGCCATCGAACGCGAGCTGGACATCACCTTCATCGAGGAAATGCCGCTGGGGGTAATAAGCGAGCATGAACGTGGCGAATCGTTCTGCTCCAGCGATGAAGTACGGGCACGCCTGGCCGAGCAGTTCACGCTGGTCGAATCGACCGAGTCGTCCATGGGGCCGGCCCGCTACTGGCGCCTGGCCGAAGCCGCGAACACCCGGGTCGGCTTCATTTCCCCGCACAGCCACAACTTCTGCGCCACCTGCAACCGCGTGCGCCTTACCGTCGAAGGCCGCCTGCTGCTGTGCCTGGGCAACGAACACTCGGTAGACCTCAAGCACGTGCTGCGTGCCCACCCTGGCAACCCCGAACGCCTGGAAAAGGCCATTCGCGATTCGCTGCACCTCAAGCCCTATCGCCATCATTTCGAAGTCGGTGGCGATGTGCAGATCCTGCGCTTCATGAATATGACCGGCGGCTGAGCAGCCGTCTCTGGACTTCCATGATCGTCCCACCCTCTACCGATGTGTTGCGCGTGTTGTTCACCCTCAAGGGGTCGATCGTCAAACGCATTGCCCTGCGTTGCCTGATGGTGACACTGCTGGCCGCGCTGATCGTGCTGGTCGAGCGGCATTATCCGGCGTATTTCTACCCGGTCAGCGCCACGCCGTTCACCTTGCTGGGCCTGTCGCTGTCGATCTTCATGAGCTTTCGCAACAACGCGTGCTATGACCGGTGGTGGGAGGGGCGCAAGGCCTGGGGCAAACTGATTATCGAAACCCGCTCGTTCGTGCGGGAAAGCGTGGCGATTACTGACGAAACACTGCGCACCGAACTGCTGCGCAACCTGTGTGGTTTCGCTCATGCACTCAACGCCCGGCTGCGTAACGAGGACGAACGGGCAGCTGCCAGGCCGTGGCTGGCCCGGGCCGATGCGATCAGCCCGCACAATGTGTGCGACGGCATCCTGCGTGAAATCGGCGAACACTGTTCACGGTTGGCCGCACAGCAACAGATCAGCGAATGGCGCTACAACCTGCTGGAGCAGCGCCTGGCGGGCCTGACCGAAGTGCAGGCCACCTGCGAGCGGATCAAGGGCACACCCTTGCCGTTTCCCTACACGCTGCTGCTGCACCGTACCATCTACATTTTCTGCCTGCTGCTGCCGTTTGCCCTGGCCGAGCCGCTGGGCTGGCTGGCGCCGCTGTTCACCACCATCGTGGGGTACACGTTCTTCGGGCTGGATGCGATCGGCAACGAGCTGGAAGACCCGTTCGGGCGTGATGAAAACGACCTGCCGACCGATGCCATGGTGCGGACTGTGGAGCGCGATGTGCTGGCCGGGCTGGGGGAACGGCAGCTGCCTCCCGCCTTGTTGCCGGTGGGGTATGTGTTGAGCTGACCGTGGGTGGTTGCCTGTTCTGGCCTCTTCGCGGGTAAACCCGCGCCTACAAGGGACAGCACAGGGCCCGCCCCCCGGTAACCCTTAGCCCCGGCTTGTGCAGGCCTCGATCGGCAACAGGTGTTTGACGAAGTTGCATGGCCGGTGCCGTGCATCCAGCTGCTCGGCCAGAATACCTTCCCAGGCGGTGCGGCAGGCCCCGGTCGAGCCCGGCAGGCAGCACACCAACGTGCGGTTGGACAAACCGGCCAACGCCCGGCTCTGCACGGTCGAGCTGCCAATATCGAGAATCGACAATGCCCGGAACAACTCACCAAACCCATCGATACGCTTGTCCAGCAGGCACTCGACCGCTTCGGGTGTGCTGTCGCGCCCGGTAAAGCCGGTACCGCCGGTGATCAGCACCACCTGCACCTGTTCATCGGCAATCCAGCTGGCCACCTGAGCGCGGATCTTGTACAGGTCGTCCTTGAGCAGCGCTCGCGCCACCAGCCGGTGACCGACCTCGACCGAGCGGTTGGCCAGCAGCTCGCCGGAAGTATCGTTGTCGTAGGTACGGGTGTCGCTGACAGTCAGCACGGCGATGTTCAGCGGTACGAAGACCGCATCAAGTTGGACGCGCACGGTGAAGCTCCTTGAAGGGCATTTTCACCACGCTAGAGGCATACCCCCAGAGGCGTCCAATCGATATGACGTACCGGCCGATCAATGACATCTATCGCAGACGTGGGTTAAGGTCTGCATAACCAGACGCCAGGCACTTCCATGGACATCAAGCAGCTCAAGTTCCTCATCGCCCTCGACCAGACCCGCCACTTCGGCCAGGCGGCGGCGCTGTGCCATATCACCCAGCCGACGCTGTCCATGCGCCTGCGCAACCTGGAAGACGAACTGGACCTGGTGCTGGTGAAGCGGGGCCAGCGCTTCGAAGGTTTCACCGAGGCCGGCGAGCGCATCCTGGCCTGGGCCCGTACCCTGCTCGCCGCCCACGACGGCCTGCAGGCCGAGGCTGCCAGTTGCCGTGGCCAGGTGGTCGGCAGCCTGCGCCTGGGCACGGTGCCGCTGGCCAGTTTCAACCCCATGCACCTGCTGCTGCCCCTGCGCGAAAAATACCCCGAACTGCACTTTCAGCTCAGCTCACTGAGCTCGGAACAGGTCATCGACGGCCTCAGCCGCAACCAGCTCGACCTGGGTATCTGCTACCTGGACCAGGTCAACACCAGCTTCTTCGAAGTGATCGAGCTGGGCACCACCACCATGGGCCTGCTGCACGATACACGGCACTTCCAGTTCGCCAGCGACCGGCTGCGCTGGGACGAGCTTGGCGATATTCCGCTGGGGCTGCTGAGCAAAGGCATGCACTACCGCCAGTCGCTGGACCTGAGCTTCCGCAGCCGTGGTCTGGAGCCCAATGCGGTGCTTGAGAGCGACTCGAGCTTCCAGCTTATCCAGGCCATCAACACCGGCCTATGCTGCGCGATCATGCCACTGGACTGCGGCCTGGAAGACCTCAGCGAGCACCTGCGCATCGTACCGGTGGCAGACGCCGCCATCCACAGCCCGGTCGGGCTGCTGCTGCGCCGCAGCGAGCCGCGCTCGGCGATTGCCGAGCAATGCTTTGCCGAGGCGCGGGGGCTGTTCGCCCATTCTTGAGTGCGGCACTGATAATCACGAAATCTCCTACAGCAGACTCAGAACTTTCTCTAACGACAGGTCATCTTAAGCGCTTTTATCATCGTCGCCTTATCGGAACCGACGGGCTACAGCACAAGTAAAAAGCCCGCTTACATCGTTAATGGAGCTGACATGACCACTGCCAACAATCTGGCCTCAACATTCTGGAGCGTAGAAACGTTCGTCCCATTGGCCGGCATCGGCGGGCCAATACTGCTGTTGCTGCTGCTGTGGTTCATCTACAGACGTGCCGGTTCGCTGTACTTTCTTCGCGACCTTATCTGGCGCATCTTTGGCGGCACCACCGAGTTCCACACCCACTCGCAGTTGAACAAACTGCGCAAGGAACTGCGGGAAATCGAGTATTTTCGCTATGAATTCAATATCCCCGCCAAGAACCTGCATGAAGCCAGCCTGGCCCACCGCTGGATCGTCGACAATGGCTTTACGCCCGGTGATCTGAGCCGTAGCCGCGCCTACATCGACTGGAGCGATTTCAGCGCCCCGAGGTTCGCTACCGCACGGCTCTCCCAGAATCGCTTCAAGATGTTATTCGCCCTCTTGGCCGTATTGGGTGCGCTGATGTTTCCCCTGTCGATGGCAAACCAGTCGGAATACATGATGGTATGGCTGAAAAATGACCCAGAATCACCGGCTTTCTACCTGTCGCAGCAGGACATCAAGTTTGAAATGTGGTTTCCGGATGAAAAGCTGACACTGGACAAGTGCCGGTCTTCTAATAGCCTGGCACCCTTTACCCGCTACCTGCCCGAAGAAAAGCTTGACACCATCTGCTCGTTCTTCATGGACCCCGACTACGCAGCGCAAGTTGAAAAAGGCCTGAAGGGTCAGCGTGGGCTTCTGACAGGTTTGGCCGCGATAATGTTCGTCGGCCTGGTGCTGGTCGTGCTCAAACTGTCGCGTATGGAGCGCGCGCAAAAGCTCTACAAACGCTGGCAGGCAAACATCACCACACCCGCGGCGTCTTCGCCTACAGCGCCGTAGCCTGGCGATACTGGCGCGGCGTAAAGCCGGTCAGTTGCTTGAACTGGCGGCTGAAGGCGCTATGGTCGGTATAGCCGCAGCGCATCGCCACTTCAGTGATCGGCAGCTCCGAATGCAGCAGGCGATGGGCATGCTCCAGGCGCGCCTTGTGGATCATCTGCCGGGGCGTGAGGTGGAACACCCGCTTGCAATAGCGCTCCAGCTGGGCCACAGAAATACCGGCGATGCGGGTCAGCTCGCCCATGCTGATCGGCTGGTGAAAATGCTGGCGAATGTGCTCGTCCACTGCGGCCAGGCGTTGATAGGCGGGGTGGCTGTCGGCGGCTGACTGCAAGTCGACCGAGATGCCGACCAGGCCGATGATTTCGCCGGCAGGGTTGTACAGCGGGCGCTTGTGGGTCAGGCACCAGCCGGGCTCACGGCTGCCGTAGAGGTGCAGCTCCAACTGGTCCTCCAGCACCAGGCCTTCCTTGAGAACACGTCGATCCTGCTCGGTATAGCCGGGGCCAAACTGTGCCGGAAACACCTCGGCGCTGGTCTTGCCCAGCAGCGGTTGCAGGTGCTTGAGGCCACAGCGCTGGACCAGTGTGTTGTTGGCCAACGCATAGCGGGCGGCAGAATCCTTGATGAAGATCGCGGCGTTGGGGATGGCGTCGAGCATCGGCAGCAACAGCGATACGCCGGCGAGCAGGGCCTCGAGGGTGGCGGGGCGGTGCTGGTCGAGAGAATGGTAGAGGGTTGCCAGGGGGGTGTCGGTCATCTGTCGGTTCTCTGCTGGCTGGGCCGGCCTCTTCGCGGGTGAACCCGCTCCTACAGGGCCCCCACAGGTTTTGAATCCTGTGCGGTACCCGTGGCGCGGGTTCACCCGCAAAAGGGCCGGCACTAGCACTGCATCTCTCAAACCCTTATCCGGTATGGCTTTGAGCCTATCCCCCCGCTTTGCGCCTTACCACCGTTTTTTTGCAACTGTGCCGATTTCGTCATCCCCCTTGCAGAAAACCATCAAGAACCGCCGCCCCGACCGGTTCACTCTATGTCCCACGCAAGCCGCCCAAGTCCTACAAGAGCGCGGCCCAAAAAGCCGCATCTCGTGACATCAGACCTGCCTATCCAATAACCAACAAAAAGGCGAACCCATGTCAGGCAAATTCAAAAAACAGTTATCACTGCTGGACCTCACCTTCATCGGCCTAGGGGCCATCTTCGGCTCCGGCTGGCTGTTCGCCGCCAGCCACGTCTCGGCCATCGCCGGCCCGGCCGGCATCCTCTCCTGGTTCCTTGGCGGCTTCGCCGTACTGCTGCTGGGTATCGTCTACTGCGAACTGGGCGCCGCCCTGCCACGTGCCGGTGGCGTGGTGCGCTACCCGGTGTACTCGCACGGCCCACTGCTCGGCTACCTGATGGGTTTCATCACCCTGATCGCCTTTTCCAGCCTGATCGCCATCGAAGTGGTCGCCTCACGCCAATACGCCGCCGCCTGGTTCCCCGGGCTGACCAAGGCCGGCTCCAGCGACCCAACCGTGCTCGGCTGGCTGGTGCAGTTCGCCCTGCTGGGGCTGTTCTTCTTCCTCAACTACCGCAGCGTGAAAACCTTCGCCAAGGCCAACAACCTGGTCAGCGTGTTCAAGTTCATCGTGCCGCTGCTGGTGATCGGCGTGCTGTTCACCTTCTTCAAGCCAGAAAACTTCGAGGTCCAGGGCTTTGCCCCGTTCGGCCTGTCCGGGGTGGAAATGGCCGTATCCGCCGGCGGCATCATCTTCGCCTACCTGGGCCTGACGCCGATCATTTCGGTGGCCAGCGAGGTCAAGAACCCGCAGCGCACCATCCCGATTGCGCTGATTCTTTCGGTGTTGCTGTCCACCGCGATCTACGCTTTGCTGCAACTGGCCTTCCTCGGCAGCGTGCCGACCGAAATGTTGGCCAACGGCTGGGCCAGCGTGACCAAGGAACTGGCCCTGCCCTACCGCGACATCGCCCTGGCGCTGGGTGTGGGCTGGCTGGCCTACCTGGTGGTGGCCGACGCAGTGATCTCGCCAAGCGGCTGCGGCAACATCTACATGAACGCCACCCCGCGCGTGATCTATGGCTGGACGCAGACCGGCACCTTCTTCAAGTACTTCACCCGCATCGATGCAGAGTCCGGCATCCCGCGCCCGGCCCTGTGGCTGACATTTGGCCTGTCGGTGTTCTGGACCCTGCCGTTCCCATCGTGGGAAGCGCTGATCAACGTGGTATCCGCCGCCCTGGTGCTGAGCTACGCCGTGGCCCCGGTGAGCGTCGCCGCCCTGCGCCGCAATGCACCACACATGCCGCGCCCGTTCCGGGTCAAGGGCATGGCCGTGCTCGGCCCACTGTCGTTCATCATCGCTGCGCTGATCGTGTACTGGTCGGGCTGGAACACCGTGTCGTGGCTGCTGGCCCTGCAGATCGTGATGTTCGTGCTGTACCTGCTGTGCAGCCGTTTCGTACCCACCCAGCACCTTTCACTGGCCCAGCAAGTTCGCTCGTCGGCGTGGCTGATCGGGTTCTATGCGCTGACCATCCTGCTGTCGTGGCTGGGCAGCTTCGGTGGCCTGGGGTTAATCGGCCACCCGCTCGACACCGTGGCCGTGGCTGCCTGCGCGCTAGGCATCTACTACTGGGGCGCGGCCACTGGCGTGCCTGCCCACCTGGTGCGCCTGGAAGGCGACGACGAAAGCGAAGCCTGCGCTGAAACCATTAACGGCCGCCCTGTCGCCGTCGCTTCCTGATCTTTTACGCAAGGGACAAGCCCATGAAACAGATTCACGTCATCGACTCCCACACGGGTGGCGAACCCACCCGCTTGGTGATGAAGGGTTTTCCGCAACTGCGGGGCCGAAGCATGGCCGAACAGCGTGACGAACTGCGCGAACTGCACGACCGGTGGCGCCGCGCCTGCCTGCTGGAGCCACGCGGCAACGATGTGCTGGTTGGCGCACTGTACTGCCCGCCAGTGTCGGCCGACGCCACCTGCGGGGTGATCTTCTTCAACAACGCCGGTTACCTGAACATGTGCGGCCACGGCACCATCGGCCTGGTCGCCTCGTTGCAGTACCTGGGCCTGATCGCACCGGGTGTGCACAAGATCGACACCCCGGTCGGCCAGGTCAGCGCCACCCTGCATGACGACGGCGCCATCACCATCGGCAACGTGCCCTCCTACCGCTACCGCCAACAGGTTGCGGTGGACGTGCCCGGCCATGGCGTGGTGCACGGCGACATCGCCTGGGGCGGCAACTGGTTCTTCCTCGTTGCCGAACACGGCCAGCGCATCGAGCTGGATAACCGCGAGGTGTTGACCGAGTACACCTGGGCCATGCTCAAGGCGCTCGCAGCCCAAGGCATCACCGGCGAAAACGGCGCGCCCATCGACCATGTCGAGCTGTTCGCCGACGACGCCAACGCCGACAGCCGCAACTTCGTGATGTGTCCCGGCAAGGCCTACGACCGCTCCCCATGCGGCACCGGCACCAGCGCCAAGCTGGCCTGCCTGGCCGCCGACGGCACGCTTGCCGAAGGCCAGACCTGGGTGCAGGCCAGCATCACCGGCAGCCAGTTTCACGGCCGTTACGAGCGTGACGGCGAGCGTATTCGACCGTTCATCACCGGCCGCGCCCACATGACCGCCGACAGCACCCTGCTGATCGACGAACAGGACCCGTTCGCCTGGGGCATCTGAGCCCCCGGCCTTTTGACCAAACCCAATTTCGCCAGGAGTAATAACAATGACCAACAACATTTTCACCGGCACCATGCCCGCCCTGATGACCCCATGCACCGCCGAGCGCAAGCCGGACTTCGACGCCTTGGTGCGCAAGGGCCGCGAACTGATCGAAGCCGGCATGAGCGCGGTGGTGTACTGCGGCTCGATGGGTGACTGGCCGCTGCTGACCGAGGCCGAGCGCCAGGAAGGCGTGGCGCGCCTGGTGGCGGCCGGTATCCCGACCATCGTCGGCACGGGCGCGGTCAACACCCGTGAGGCAGTGTCGCATGCTGCCCACGCCGCCAAGGTCGGTGCCGCCGGCCTGATGGTCATCCCTCGCGTGCTCAGCCGCGGCGCCTCGCTGATCGCCCAGAAGCATCACTTCTCGGCCATCCTGGCTGCCGCGCCGAAGCTGCCGGCGGTGATCTACAACAGCCCCTACTACGGTTTTGCCACCCGCGCCGACCTGTTCTTCGAACTGCGTAGCGCGTTCCCCAACCTGATCGGTTTCAAGGAGTTCGGCGGTGGCGCCGACCTGCGCTATGCCGCCGAGCACATCACCTCCAAGGATGACGATGTCACCCTGATGGTTGGTGTCGACACCCAGGTGGTGCATGGCTTCGTCAACTGCAACGCCACCGGCGCCATCACCGGCATCGGCAATGCGCTGCCGCGCGAAGTGCTGCAACTGGTGAGCCTGAGCAAACAGGCCGCCAAAGGCGACGCCCGGGCCCGGCGCCTGGCGCGCGAGCTGGAAGCGGCGCTGGCGGTGCTGTCGTCGTTCGACGAGGGCTGCGACCTGGTGTTGTATTACAAGCACTTGATGGTGCTCAACGGCGACACCGAGTACAGCCTGCACTTCAACGAGACCGACGTACTGACCGACGCCCAGCGCAACTATGCCGAACAGCAGTACGCGCTGTTCCGCAGCTGGTACGCCAGCTGGTCGGCCGAGCAAAACATCGCCTGAGCAGCCACTGCTCTCCCTGTGGGAGCGGGCGTGCCCGCGAATCAGGCGACCCGGTGCATGGCACCGGCTTCGCCGGTGTTCGCGGGTGAACCCGCTCCTACAGGGGTCGTAATCCCCCCCATGCATCTGCATTCGATTTCCAAGGAGGCTACATGCCCCTCACAGGCAACCTGCTGATCGGCCAGAGGCCGGTAACCGGCAGCCGCGACGCCATCCGTGCCATCGACCCAACCACCGGTCAGACGTTGGAGCCGGCCTACCTCGGCGGCACCGGCGAACACGTGGCCCAGGCCTGCGCGCTGGCCTGGGCGGCATTCGACGCTTACCGCGAAACCTCGCTCGAACAACGAGCAGACTTCCTTGAAGCCATCGCCACACAGATCGAGGCCCTCGGCGATGCCCTGATCGACCGTGCCGTGGCCGAAACCGGTCTGCCCAAGGCACGCATTCAGGGCGAGCGTGGTCGTACCTGCACCCAGCTACGCACCTTTGCCCGTGTAGTGCGCGCCGGCGAATGGCTGGACGTGCGGGTCGACAGCGCCCTGCCTCAGCGCCAGCCCCTCCCCCGCGCTGATCTGCGCCAGCGCCAGGTGGCCCTGGGGCCAGTCGCCGTGTTCGGCGCCAGCAATTTCCCGCTGGCCTTCTCGGTAGCCGGTGGTGACACCGCGTCGGCATTGGCCGCTGGCTGCCCCGTGGTGGTCAAGGCCCACAGTGCCCACCCCGGCACCAGTGAGCTGGTCGGCCAGGCGGTGGCGCAAGCAGTGAAGCAGTGCGCGTTACCGAACGGTGTGTTCTCGCTGCTTTATGGCTCGGGCCGCGAAGTGGGCATTGCCCTGGTCAGCGACCCGCGTATCAAGGCCGTTGGTTTCACCGGCTCGCGCAGCGGTGGCATGGCGCTGTGCCAAGCCGCCCAGGCGCGCCCGGAGCCCATCCCGGTGTATGCCGAAATGAGTTCGATCAACCCGGTGTTCCTGTTCGACGCCGCTCTGCAAACCCGTGCCGAAGCACTGGCACAAGGTTTCGTCGCCTCGCTGACCCTGGGCGCCGGCCAGTTCTGCACCAACCCTGGCCTGGTAATCGCCCGGCAGGGGCCGGCACTGCAGCGGTTCATCACTGCAGCCGCCGGTTACGTGCAGCAGGCCCCCGCCCAAACCATGCTCACCCCCGGCATTTTCAGTGCCTACCAGGCCGGTATCGCAGCCCTGGCAGACAACTCCTGTGCCCAAACCATCGCCAGTGGCCAAACCGATCAGGGCCCCAACCAGTGCCAGGCACAGTTGTTCGTGACCCAGGCCGACGCGTTTCTCGCCGACCCGGCGTTGCAGGCTGAAGTGTTCGGTGCAGCGTCGCTGGTCGTTGCCTGCACCGACGATGAGCAGGTCCGCCAGGTAGCCGAACACCTGGAAGGTCAGCTGACCGCCACCCTGCAACTGGACGAGGCCGACATCGACAGCGCTCGCGCCCTGCTCCCCACCCTTGAGCGCAAGGCCGGGCGCATTCTGGTCAATGGCTGGCCGACCGGCGTCGAGGTGTGCGATGCCATGGTCCACGGCGGGCCGTTCCCGGCCACTTCCGATGCCCGCACCACCTCGGTGGGCACCGCGGCGATCCTGCGTTTCCTGCGCCCGGTTTGCTATCAGGACTTCCCCGATGCGCTGCTGCCGCAGGCATTGAAACACGGCAACCCGCTGCAGCTGCGGCGCCTGCTAGACGGCAAACGGGAAGGCTGAGCATGCTCGAAACCGCTGAAACCGATATTGCCGTGGTCGGCGCAGGCATCGTCGGCGTCGCCTGTGCCTTGCAACTGGCCCGCCAGGGCCGTCGGGTAACCCTGGTCGACCGCCAGGCACCCGGCCTTGGCGCGTCCTTCGGCAATGCCGGGCACCTGGCAACCGAGCAAGTGTTCCCGATTGCCGACCTGTCGATCCTCAAGCGCCTGCCTCGCATGCTGCTCGACCCGATGGGCCCGCTGCGCCTGGACTGGAAATACCTGCCCAAGGCCATGCCGTGGTTCACCCGGCTGCTGCTCAACCTGCGCCCGGCGCCGTTCCAGCGCAGCGTGGCGGGCATCCGCACGCTGAACGAAGGCAGCCTGGGCGCCTGGCAACGGCTGTTGGGCTCGATCGGGCGCAGCGAGTTGTTTCAAGAGGATGGTTCGTTGCTGGTGTTCGAGAAGCCTGAGTCACGCCAGGCGTTGGAGGCGTTGCGCACACGCATGCAACAGCAGGCGGTGCCGGTGGATTTCTGGACGGCCGAAACCGTGCGCGAAGCGGCGCCGCAACTCAGCCCGTCACTGTTAGGCGGCCTGTTCTTCCCGTGCACCGGGCACTTCATCGACCCTTATCGGGTGGTGTGCGAATTGTTCGAAGCGGCCAAGGCCAGTGGGGTGCGCTTTGTCCAGGCGCAGGTCGATGGCGGGCAGTTGCACAGTGCCGGCGTGAGCCTTGCCAGCGACCAAGGCATGCTCAATGCCCGCCAGGTGCTTGTCAGCTGTGGCGCCCATTCTGCAAAACTGACTGCCGCGCTGACAGGCACGCGGGTGCCGCTGGATACCGAACGCGGCTACCACCTGATGTTGCCGGGTGAGCACCAGCGCCTGCCGTTTGCAGTCACCTCGCTTGAGCGCAAATTCATCATGACGCCCATGGCCGAAGGCTTGCGCCTGGCGGGCACAGTGGAGTTTGCCGGGCTGCAGGCACCGCCGAGCATGCAGCGGGCATGGCAGTTGCACCGGTTGAGCAAGGGCTTGTTCCGGCACGACTTGAGCGCCGAAGGGGCAACGCCGTGGATGGGTTTCAGGCCTTCGTTACCGGACTCATTGCCCGTGATCGACAGGGTGTGCGATGGGCGGGTGCTGTTGGCGTTTGGGCATCAGCACCTGGGGTTGACCCAGGCGGCGGTGACGGCGGAATGGGTGGGGCGGTTGGCTGAGCAGGCTGGTGGGCCTGAGATGGGCGCATACCGACTGGACCGGTTTTAGCCTCTACCGGCCCATTCGCGGGCAAGCCCACTCCCACAGAGAGGGTGCAGTATCTGAAACCTGCGGTGTCTCTGTGGGTGCGGGCTTGCCCGCGAATGGGCTGCAAAGCAGCCCCTCCAAGCCTCAGCGGTAACGCTCGAGCCAGTGCGCATAAGGCGCTGGCAAGGTCCAGGACGCTTTTTCCACCCCCAGCTCCTTGGCCGCAAAGTAAGCCCAGTGCGGGTCGGCCAGGTGCGCGCGCCCTACCGAAACCAGATCCAGCTGGTTGGCCTGCAATGCGGCCTCCGCCAACTGCGGCGTACCAAAGCCCCACGCCGACGTCACGGGCAGCTTCGCTTCGCGGCGCACGCGCTCGGCAATCGGCCCCATGAACGCTGGCCCCCAGGGGATGTGGGTGTCGGGAATGGTGAAGCCGACACTCACGCTCAGCAGGTCGAGCCCACCGGCCTTGAAGCGACGGGCCAGTTCGATCGACTCTTCCAGGGTCTGCTCATCGCGGCCATCGTATTCCAGCACACCAAAGCGCGCGGTCAGCGGCAGGTTCTCCGGCCACACTTCGCGCACGGCAGCCAGTGTTTCCAGCAGGAAGCGGCTGCGATTTTCGAAGCTGCCACCGTAGGCATCGGTGCGCTTGTTGGAGTGCTCGGAGAAGAAGCTCTGGCCCAGGTAGCCATGGGCAAAGTGCAGTTCTATCCACTCGAAGCCGGCATCACGCGCACGGCGGGCGGCATCGACGAAGTCCTGCTTGACCCGGGCGATATCGTCCAGCGTCATTTCGCGTGGCACTTTCGGCAGGTGCGCGCCAAAGGCAATGGCAGACGGGGCAATGGTCTCCCAGCCGCGCGCGTCGTCGGCGGCAATGTGGTCATCACCCTCCCACGGGCGGTTGGCGCTGGCCTTGCGCCCGGCGTGGGCGATCTGGATACCCGGCACGGAGCCGGCAGCCTTGATGGCCTGCACCACCGGTACGAACGCCTGAGCGTGGGCATCGCTCCAGATACCGGCGCAACCGGGGGTGATACGCCCTTCCGGCGCCACAGCAGTGGCCTCGACCACCAGCAAGCCGGCACCACCACGGGCCAAGCCGGCCAGGTGAACGTGGTGCCAGTCGTTGATCATGCCGTCTTCGGCCATGTACTGGCACATCGGCGGAATGGCAATCCGGTTACGCAGGGTGACGTCTTTGAGGGTGTAGGGTTCGAACAGTGCGGACATGGGAAACTCCGGGTTCATTTGAATACTGTTGTTCGATCATAATCGAACTATGGCAATTAATGAAACCCCCGTTATCATGTCAACCATGCGAGCCTATAAACATCCCAACCCCGACGACCTCATTCTTGAACGCCTGCTCTATGCGCTCAGCGACCCCGTGCGCCTGGAAATCGTCCGCCACCTGGCCGGCGTGGCCGAGGCCAGCTGTGGCGAGCTGGATGGAGGTCGGCCGAAGTCGAGCATGTCCCACCACTTCCGTGTGTTGCGCGATGCAGGGCTGGTGCAAACCCGCAATGTGGGGACTACCCATATGAATTCGCTGCGTAGCGAGATGCTGGGCGAGCGGTTTCCCGGGCTGCTGGAGTGCATCCTGCGCCAGCAGTGATACCTGTGCAGGCCTCTTCGCGGGTGAACCCGCTCCTACCAGGGATGGCGATAAGCCTGAGGGTTGCGCTGTGCTTGGCAACAAAAAAGCCACGAGGTCTCCCCCGTGGCTTTCTTTCACAACAATGGCCGGTTACAGCGCCATGTCGTTCTCAGGCTTGCTCTCAACCGGCTTGCTTGCCGCGCCACCGAATTCAACGCTGGCGTCGATCACCGGCGGTTTACCCAGTTGCAGCACTTCAGCGGTGTAGTTCCACTCTTTCTGGGTGGCCGCTGCCGAGTCGTTCAGCTTGGTGCCGTAGCTCGGTACGATTTCCTTGATCTTGGCCTGCCACTCCGGGGTAGCGACCTTGTCCTTGAACACGGTTTCCAGCACGTTCAGCATGATCGGCGCAGCGGTCGAAGCACCTGGCGAGGCACCCAGCAGACCCGCGATGGTGCGGTCTTCGGAAGCCACCACTTCGGTACCCAGCTTCAGCACGCCGCCCTTGTCGGCATCACGCTTGATGATCTGCACACGCTGGCCGGCCTGCCACAGGCGCCAGTCTTCCTTCTTGGCATTCGGGAAGTAGGTGCGCAGGGCTTCGAAGCGGTCATCGTCAGACAGCATCAGCTGGCCAGCGAGGTACTCGACCAGCGGATACTGGTCGATACCCACCTTGGTCATCGGCCACACGTTGTGGGTGGTGGTGCTGCTCAGCAGGTCCAGGTACGAGCCGTTCTTCAGGAACTTGGTCGAGAAGGTAGCGAACGGGCCAAACAGGATGACGCGCTTGCCGTCCAGCACACGGGTGTCCAGGTGCGGGACCGACATGGGTGGCGCACCGGTCGAAGCAATGCCGTAGGCCTTGGCCATGTGCTGCATGGCCACGGTCGGGTTCTCGGTCACCAGGAACGAGCCACCCACCGGGAAGCCTGCGTATTCCTTGGCTTCCGGAATACCCGACTTCTGCAGCAGCTTCAGCGCGCCGCCGCCTGCACCGATGAACAGGAACTTGGCGTCGGTGGCCGACTCGGTACCGTCCTTCAGGTTCTTGTACTCGACGTGCCAGGAGCCGTCCTTGTTGCGGGTGATGTCCTGCACTTCGCTGGACAGCTTCAGGTCGAAGCCTTTCTGGGTCTGCAGGTGGCCAACGAACTGGCGGGTGATCTCGCCAAAGTTGACGTCGGTGCCGATCGGCGTCCAGGTCACGGCCAGCTTCTGATTCGGGTCGCGGCCTTCCATCATCAGCGGGACCCACTTGGCGATCTGCGCGTGGTCCTCGGAGTACTGCATCGGACGGAACAGCGGGCTGGCCTGCAGTGCGTCGTAACGCTTCTTGAGGAACTTGATGTTGTCGTCGCCCCACACGAAGCTCATGTGCGGGGTGGTGTTGATGAACGAGTGCGGGTTCTTCAGCACGCCCTGGCGTACCTGCCACGACCAGAACTGGCGGGAAATCTGGAAGGCTTCGTTGATTTCGATGGCCTTGGAGATGTTGACGTTGCCGTCCTTGTCTTCCGGGGTGTAGTTCAGCTCGGCCAGCGCCGAGTGGCCGGTACCGGCGTTGTTCCAGCCGTTGGAGCTTTCTTCGGCGACGCCGTCCAGGCGCTCGACCATTTCCATCGACCAGCTTGGCTCCAGCTCGTGCAGCCACACGGCCAGGGTCGAGCTCATGATGCCGCCGCCGACCAGCAGCACGTCTACTTTCTTGGTTTCAGCGGCGTGCGCTTGCATGACGCTTGCAGCGACCGCCAGACCCAGCAAGGTCTTGCCAGCTTTCTTGAACATTGATCAATTCCAGTCAGGAGAACAGAGTGAGGGCCTGTGGCTGGCCCCGGTAAAGCGTGTTCTTCAGCGCAGGCTTTTTGTTGATCATTGTTCAGCAGCCAGAGAACCAGAAAACGACTCGGCCTTTCGTCGAATTGACCGACGAGGCTGAATCGTTTTTCCGATTGTATCTGAAATGCCAGCACAAACAAATTGCAGGCCCTGGCGTCAAGGCGGCAGGTTGTCCCATGGGCAAAGGTAAAACGGCCCTGCCGATTGCAGTATTGGTCGTACAGCCCTACTATTGCGATCATTTCTCATTCGCACCAGTATGCGCTCGCGCCGGATGCCGCCGTGGTTTCGATACCCGAGTTGAATCGCCCGCTCCATACCCTGTACCACAGCCATTCGCGCTGGTTGCTCGGTTTTTTGTACCGCCGGCTGGGCTGCCGCTGCGATGCCGCCGACTTGGTCCAGGACACCTTCGTGCGTATTCTCAAACGCCCCCTCCAGCTGGACAGCGAGCGTGGCGAGCGCTCGTACCTGGCCACCATTGCTCGCGGCTTGTGCGTGGACCACTGGCGGCGGCAGAAGCTGGAGCAGGCCTGGTTACAGCAACTGGCCTTGCAGCCCGAGGCCGTGCAGCCCTCCCCCGAACAGCGCGCGATCATTGTCGAGACCCTGCACGAGGTGGATGCCATGTTGTTGCGCTTGCCGGGCAACGTGCGTCAGGCGTTCCTGCTGGCACAGATCGACGGCTTGGCCTACCGCGATATCGCCGTGCATATGGGTGTGAGCGAACGCATGATCAAGAAGTACCTGGCCCAGGCGTTCCTGCACTGCGCCATTCTCGAAGCCGAACTCGATGGCGTGCTGGTGGAGTAACGTCATGACCCCGCCCGCACACAAGCTTAGCCATGCCAGCCTGCAGCAGGCCGCACACTGGTACGTGCAGCTGCAGGACGAAAACGTCGCCCCGCACCTGCGCCAGCAATGGCAGCACTGGCTTGAGCAGCACGGCGACCATCAGGCCGCCTGGCATTATGTGCAGCGCGTGGGCCAGCGCTTCGCCCCGTTGCAGGCCGAGGGCGCGGCGGCCGGCCGAGCGCTGCGCGAGCATGACGCACGACGCTTCAGCCGGCGCAGCGGGCTCAAGTCGCTGCTGGTGTTGGGCGCCGGTTGCTTGCTGGGTTGGCGGGCCTGGCATGGCGCGCCGTTGTCTGGCTGGGGTGCCGACCTGGCCACTGGCATCGGTGAAATCCGCGAAACCCGCCTGGCCGATGGCAGCCAATTGTGGCTGGGGGCGCAAAGTGCGGTGGACATGGACTTCTCGGCATTCAGCAGGGTACTGAAACTGCGCTTCGGCGAACTGCTGGTAGACACCGCCCACGACCCGCGCCGGCCGTTTTTCGTCGACACCGCGCAAGGGCGTATGCAGGCACTGGGTACACGCTTTGCTGTCTGCCAGCAGGGCGAAACTACCCGGCTCGATGTGTACGCCGGTGCCGTGGAGGTGTGTACCGCGCAGAGCGGCGAGCGCTGCATCGTACAGGCGGGCCAGCAGGTGGATTTCGGTGCCCGGGGCATCAGCAACACCCGCCCAGCCCAAAGTGCAGGCGAGTCGTGGATTCATAACCGCCTCAACGCCGAAGACATGCCATTGGCGCACCTGCTGCAGACCTTGGGCCGCTATCGCCATGGGCACCTGGGTTGGCACCCGGATGTCGCCACGCTGTCGGTGATGGGCGCCTTCCCGCTCAACGATACCGACCGCGCACTGGCATTGCTGCAAGCGGCATTGCCAGTGCGGGTGCAGCGGCTGACGCCCTGGTGGGTGACGGTCGAACCAGTGTGATACCGGTAGATCGCCCTGGGTTCTTCGCGGACACGTGACGCGGTATTTGGATGCAGCTGAGCCGGTGTTGGCAACTTCGTCAGCGCCGGCAAAAAAAATCTTCCAACCCGGTTCCCTTTTTCCAATCTCGTTCGGTTAACCCGGCATAGCCCTCCCAACTCACCCCTTCGATCCCAGAGACCAGCATGCCGACGCCCTTCCACCCCGCGCTTCGCCTGGCACTTGCCGCGCCCCTCTCGCTGTGTGCCGCCGCCCCACTGCTGTTGCCAGCCAGCCTGGCCCAAGCCGAACAGGCGGCCAGCACCGAAACCAGCTTCAACATTGCCCCCGGCTCACTTGCAAGCGCCCTCAACCAGTTCAGCAGCCAGGCCGGTATCTACCTGGCCGGCAGCAACGAACTGGCCGCCGGCAAGACCAGCCAGGGGCTGCAAGGCCGCTTCAGCGTCGCCCAAGGCCTGGCCCGGCTGCTACAGGGCAGCGGCCTGCAAGCCGTGCCCCAAGGCAGCGCGGGTTATGTGTTGCAACCGCTTGCCGATGGCACCGCCCTGCAACTGGACGCCACCTCGATCAACGCCGCCACCCTGCTCGCCAGCAACGGCCAAAGCGACAGCGGCTACCACGCCGTGGCCAGCAACACGGCCAGCAAGACCAGCAGCGCCCTGGCCGACACCCCACGCTCGGTGTCGGTGGTCACCCGCCAGCGCATGGACGACCAGCAATCGCAAACCCTCACCGAAGTGCTGGGCTATGTGCCAGGCATTTTCTCGCCACCGTTTGCCGGTGGTGATGGCCAGGCCGGGGACCTGTTCTTCATCCGTGGCTTCAACGCCACCGACTACGGCTACGGCCTGCTGCGCGATGGCTTGCGGGTGCAGGGCAACCGCTACGACACCAGCAGCGAACCCTACGGCCTGGAGCGGGTGGAAGTGTTCCGCGGCCCGACCTCGATCCTGTATGGCGAAAACGCCCCCGGCGGCGTAGTCAACCTGGTCAGCAAGCGGCCCACCGCCGAAGCCCGTGGCGAAGTGCAGCTGAGCTACGGCTCGCACAACCGCCGCCAGCTGGGCGTCGACGTTTCCGGCCCGCTGACCGATGAAGGCAATGTGCTTGGTCGCTTGGTCATGATGGGGCGCAAGTCTGACACCCAGGTCGACCACCAGCCCGATGACCGACTTTACATCGCGCCATCGCTGACCTTGAACTTCGACGACTTCAACAGCCTGACCGTCCTGGCCACCTATCAGCGCGACCGTACCCTGATGGAACTGGGTTTCCCCGCTGCCGGCACCCTGCTGCACAACCCCAACGGCAAGATCGACAAGGACCAGTTGCCCGGCAACCCGGACTGGGACAACTTCGAACGGGAAACCTGGAGCCTGGGCTACGAGTTCAGCCACCGTTTCAACGACACCTGGCAGTTCCGCCAGAACTCGCGCTACATGCAGTCGCGCATCGACCGCCAGGAAATGTGGCCAGGCAACCTGAACAATGGCGGCTTCGGCACTGCCCTGAGCAACACCGCCTACGACCGCTACAACAAGTCCATCGCCTACTCGCTGGACAACCAGTTCGAAGGCCATTTCACCAGCGGCGCGTTTGACCACACCTTCCTGATCGGTGCGAGCCTGGACCGAACCTCGTTCAACCAGGATTGGGACGCCGGCAACGGCGGCACCATCAACGTGTTCGATCCGGTCTGGAACGGCAAGCCGAGCACGCCCTCGCACGTGCAGAACGCCTTGCTCGAACAGACCATGTACGGTCTCTACAGCCAGTTGCAAACCAAGGTCGACAACTGGGTACTGCTGCTGGGCGGGCGCCTGGACCGGGTCAACAGCCAGTTCCGCAACAAGGCCGGCACCCTTAACGCGCAAGCCGACATGGACAGCTGGGACAGCAAGTTCACCTGGCAGACCGGGGTGATGTACCAGTTCGAAAACGGCTTGTCGCCGTACGTCAGCTACTCCACCGCCTTTGCCCCGACCCAGCAGACCGAGAGCCGGAACGGCCCGCTGGACCCGACCACCAGCGAGCAGTACGAAGTGGGTATCAAGTACGAGCCAAAAGGCTGGAATACCGCCCTCACCGCGTCGGTGTACGACCTGCGCAAAAAGGACGATGTACTGTTCGATTCCGCCGTGGGTGACTACCGCCAGATCGGTGCCAGCCGAGCCAAAGGCGTGGAGCTGGAAATGAACAGCGACCTGAGCGAAAACCTCAATCTCACCGCTGCCTACACCTACACCGATTCGCGCATTACCAAAGACGTGGCGGGGTCGCTGTATGAAGACCACCAGATGACCGGCGTGCCGCGCAACCAGGCGTCGGTATGGAGCACTTACCGCTTCCGGGACGGGCTGTTCAAGGGCCTGCAGATCGGCGGCGGCGTGCGCCATTTCGACAGCACATTCGCTTACACCCCGACGAGCCTGTACGGCAAGCTGGATACCGGCGATGTGACGTTGGTGGATGCCAAGGTTGGGTATGACATCGATGAAAACTGGTCGGTCGAGGTCAATGCTCGCAACCTGTTCGACAAGGCGTATGTGGCAGGCTGCAACAACGCCGGGCGCTGCTACTGGGGTGAGGAGCGGTCGCTGCTGGGAACAGTGTCACTACGCTGGTGACTGGGCCACAAACAAAAACCCCCGGCCATGTACAAGACCGGGGGCTTGGATCACGCCGCAAGCGTCGCGATCAGGGTACCGCCAAGATTACTGCTGCTGAGGCAGTTTATCGATCGGGCCGCAGCCACCGATGATCTTGGAGATGGAAACCGAAGGGTGGAACAGGTAGTCGTAGGTGCAGTTTTTCGGTTGGTTGTAAACTTGGCCAGTGCAACCCGACAGCAGGGCAACACCCGAAACGACGGCAACGGCAACGGTCGCCTTGAACAGCTTTTTCATTACTCAGTCCTTTAAATGAATCATCTTCGACCATCGTCTGATGGCCGCGGAATCATACAGACTCCAGGCATTGGATCCAAGCCGCACTTGGCACAGGTTCTTTGCAACTGTGCAACAACAGGTTGAAAAGCGCGCCGTTGGCGACGATAGTTCAGAGCACTGCCTTCGCAATGCCCAACAGGAACTCACCATGCTTGGCGTCACCGACTACGGCGCATTCGTCATCGCCTTCCTTATTCTTCTGGCTATCCCCGGCCCGGGCAATTTCGCCCTGATCACCGCCACCGGCAAGGGCGGTATCAAGGCAGGCCTGGCCGCGACCTGTGGCGTTATCGTGGGTGACCAGGTGCTGCTGTGGCTGGCGGTAGCCGGCGTCGCCACCCTGCTGGCCACCTACCCTGCCGCCTTTCATATGGTGCAGTGGGCGGGGGCTGCATACCTGGCCTATTTGGGCCTGCGCATGCTGCTGAGCAAACCCGGTGGTGCAGCCCACACCTGCCGCATGGACAACGGCCAGTACCTGCGCCAGACCATGATGATCACCCTGCTCAACCCCAAGGCGATCATGTTCTACATGGCGTTTTTCCCGCTGTTCGTCGACCCGGTGAAGCACCAAGGGCTGGTGACGTTCGGTTTCATGGCGGCGACAGTGGCGGTGGTGACCTTCCTGTATGGGCTGATTGCCGTGGTGCTGACCCATCAACTGGCCGAGCGCATGCGCGCCAACCCGCGAATTGCCAATATGTTCGAGCGGCTGGCGGGGGCTTGCCTGGTGGGATTCGGCATCAAACTGGCGGCGATGCGCTGATCCCAAGCCCGACAGTGTCCGGGCACACCTGACAGCAAAAAAAGCCCCCGGCAACTCAGGGTTCCCGGGGGCTTGTTCACTCAGCCATTACCCAATCAATTGGTTTCCAGCTGATACGCCTTGCTCACGAACAACGCTGCAAACAGGCTCTTGCCTTCCTTGAAGGTGTACTGCTCTTCGAACGTGCCGTCTTCGACCAGCTTCTGCCCGATGGCGCACTCCGAGTCGCTGTGGTTCTTGGCCTTGGCGCCAAAGTCACTGCTCCACGACGACAGCCCAACCTCCTGACAGAAGGCCGCGAACTTCGCCTTGGGGACTTGCTGCTGGTAATCGCTGAAAGCCTCTTTCAGCGATTTGAAACCACTGTAGCTCACCGAGTAGTTCTCGACCTTGGCCTTGCGGGCAAAGCCGCTCACCGCTTCAGCCAACACCGCCTGGCCGGTGTACGGGCTGTACGCACCAATCAGCATCGCGCTCAGGGCACTCTTGAGCTGGGTTTCGACATCGTCCAGTTCCGGCAGCGACTGGAAGTCGGCCTTGCGCACGATCTCCCCCACCTTGGAGCCGTCGTTGCGGTGGGTGACCACGAACGCCATCGAGCCTTCGCCATCGCTGGAGCGCTTGATGGTGAAGTCCAGGTCGACCGTGGTACCAAAGTCACCGGTGCTGCTGACCAGAAACGCGCCGGTTACTGGCTGGCGCACCGCCATGTTGGCGCCCCAGGTGAAGTTCGACGGGGCGGCCCGACCATTGGCGGCCAGCTCGGCACGTGGCTGGACTTCGTCGCTGACATCCGCCACCAGCACGACTTCGGCCCCCTTGCTGGCAACGTAAGGGTTGCCCATCTGCATGCCCAGCAACTGGATGTGAATGCTGCCATCCTTGCTGTCTCCGTCATGGGCCAGCTTCAGCGCATCAGCCTTCAGGTACACCCCGGCCACATTGCGGCTGACATTGAGCTGGTACTTGGCCCAGCCCGCCAGGCCTTCCTCAGCCGAACCACCCTGTACGGACTCCATCAAGCCCGACAGGCCGCGCATGAACTGCTGGGCGCCATTGGTCTGCGCCGCCGCCACGCGGATCTCCGGGTCGGCTACCGTCAGGTTGCCGGAAAACGCCGAGTAGGAAATGTCCCCCTCAGACAGCACATCCTCGAGGAAATAACGCGCCTTGAAGTCGTCGTAGTAGGCCAGCGCGGCCTTCTTGCCCGAGCTGGCGACCATCGCATAGCCACCACCGAGCACCAGCACCGCTGCGGCCACACCGCCAATCAGCAGCTGCTTCTTGTTCATCTGTTTGATCATGGTGTTTGCCTCACTGGACCATGGCGGAAGCGTTGTTCCAGTCGTTCACGTACTGTTGGGAGACCTCGGGGGTCCAGCTGAAATCGATACCGGCGTTGGGGAATTCCTTGGCCAGCACGGCGCCGAACGACACGCGGTCGGCACAGTGGTCCTGTTTGCAGGCCTCCGGCTCACCGGCGCTGTAGGCACGGTAAGTAGGCACGGCGCGGCCGTCGTCCAGCGGGTAGTACGGCGTGGCGTTGGCCACCTGGGTCACGTACCAGCCTTCGCTGTATTCCTCGTCCGCAACCAGGCGGCCGTTGCTCGGGAAGTCGATGCTGTAGAAGTCACCTTTCTTGCCGGTAACGTGCACCATCATCGGCACTACGCTGGCCGAGGTCGCAGGGTTTTGCTGCTCCAGTGGCGAAGCAAAGCGCACCTTGATACCAGCCATCTGCGCCAACGCCTCGGTTTCGCGCCCCTTGAAGTCGCTCATGCCGTCCTGCAACTGCTGGTAACGCTCCAGCACACGGGTGTGCACGCGGGCCAGCTCCTGTTGACGCTGACGCTGCTCACGCACACGCTGCTGCTCGCGCTGTACCGCCCAGTTGGCACCGTCGCGCACATCGAAGAACAGGCCTTGGCGGTTGATGCCGATGCGGTTGCGGGTGATTTTCTGCGCGTCGTTGCCCCAGATGTTGTTCGAGATCGCCGACAGGTCTTTGACGATGAACAGGTTGGCTACATCGGTGGTGGTCGGCGAGGTGGTCTTGATCAGGTCGAAGATTTCCAGCGCAGCTTCCTTGTACTTGGTCGCGTCCAGGGCAAACGACTCGTCCGGGGTAACCGCGACGTAGTAAGGGTCGCTGCCGAACGGGCGGAGCACGCCGTAGCTGGAGCGGGTGAACGTCAGGTACACCTTCATCTGCCGCCCTGGGATCTCGCCGACCAGGAACGCGGCCTGGTCAGCTTGCGGCGTGAGATAAGAAACCGCCTTGTCCTTTACCGCAGGCTCAAGGTGCTTGTTGAAGATCAAACCACTCGGGTGAGCATAGACGCGGGTCCAGTTATCACCCCGGTAGGTACCCACAGCCTTCCAGCTGATTTTGTCGAAGCTGCCTTCACCAAAGCCGGACGCCGGGCACGGCATGGCCGGGGTGGTGCCGAACGACAGGGTGTCGCCATCGCCGATGATCGAGGTACTGAGCACCCATTTGCAGCCGGTGCCGTCCGTTACCTGCATCAGGTTGCGGTTTTCCAGGACCACCGAGCGACCGAAGTCCGAAGTGGGGGCTGCGGCGACTGCTGTGGCAGGTGCCGGAGCGGGCGGCACAACAGGGGCTGCGGCCGGGGCTTCGGGGGTTGGGGCTGGCTCTGCGGCTACGGCTGGCGCGGGCGCGGGGGCCGGAGCGGGTTTTGCCTGCGCAGGTGCGGCTTCGACCACTGCCGGGGCCGCAGCAGCAGCAGGGGCTGGGGCTGGGGCCGGAGCAGGTGCCGGTGTCGGTGCAGCAGCAGCCGGTGCTTCTGGCTGCGCAGGTGCCGGAGCGGGGGCAACTGCTGCAGCCGGCGCCGGGGCGGCAGTGGCAGGCGCAGCAGCCAGAGTTACCAGCCCCAGGTTGCTGGCATTGCCCGAGCCGCTGGCGTACAGGTTGCCCTTGGCATCGACCGCCTTCCAGCTCACCTTGGCAGTCGAGCAGTCCTTGGCGAACACGAACGGCAGCTTGGTCAGCAGGCCTGACAGCAGTTCCTGCTTATCCCAGGCCGGGCGGGTGATAGTCAGGTCTACCTGGGGTTTGCACCAGGTGGTGGCATCCCCGGGCACTTCGACCTTGATGTTGTCTTTCTTGGAAAAGGCCAGCTCGTGGGCGAACGCCTGCGGTACCAGACCACAAGCGCCGATCACAGCCAGCGCGAGCGCGTGCTTTTTCATGGAGTTCCTCAGATCAGTTCCCAGGTGCCGTTGGCTTGTTTGCAGAAGGTGTTCTGCTCTTGTTCGGTCTGGCCGCTTTGCGATTTCAGGCTGACGGTGACCGGGCGGCAGGCCGCTTCGGCGGCAACTGTCTGGGTTGGCAGCGACTGCACCGAGTCCAGGTCGAAGCCTTGGGTTTCCTTGCTGGCGGCAACGTCCAGCTCGTCCAGGTTGACGGCTGGCGTTACACGCTTGGCAACCGCTTGCGCCTTGGGCTCGACGTAGTTCTTGTGCACATAGCCCACGGTCACACCCTTGCGGCCGACCAGAATCCAGTCACCGGTGGAGCCCACGGCGGTAAATTCGGTGTGGTTCTTCAGGCTGCCGACCTTCTCACCAGCCTGGTTAGGCGCGGCACGCACGTTGAGGTTGTCGCTGATGGTCACATACGGCTCGTTGATCAGCTTCATCGACGGCACCGCCTGGATCTTCGGCGCGCGCTTGACCTCGACCTGCTTGGTCTTGGTGTATTCCTTGCCCGGCACGATCTGCGCGGTGGCGCCGGAGTGGTCGGACTTCCAGGTCACTGGCTGGGCACTGGCAGTGGTTTGCTGCTGGCTCAGCACTTCCTGCGTACGCAGCGCCAGGGCTTGCTGGTCCTTTTCATCGAGCATGTGGCCGATGCGGTTGCCCACGTAGGCGCCAATGCCACCTGCGATCAGCGCGGCGGCGATCTTGCCGTTGCCACTGCCCATGGTCGAGCCGATGGCCACACCGGCCAGGCCACCGATCACGGTGCCCGCTTGCTCTTTGCTGATCCCGAGCTGTGCACAGGCCGTGGTAGAGGCGATGGCGACCGCCAGAAGGGACGCGACGAATTTCTTACGCAAGTGGAGCACTCCATTTTCGGTGGGGCGCACAGCCGCGTACCGCAGCCAATGGTTGGCGGCAGCATTCGAGTTTGTGCGGGGTTTTCAGAAAGTGTGCAGCACTGGCCGCAGACGACAATTCAGCCGTCCAGCGAGGGGCGCAGGGGGAGACCAGTACGGCGCAAAGCATCCAACGAATCCATGTCAGGAAGAGTTCATCGCCCAGCGCGCGTAATCATTACGGCGTGTGGCCTGGGCGTGAGTGGCGTATCAGAGCGCCGCATTGTAGCCCAAGGTGCCATTGTCAGTTCAAGACAAAATGTTGCAGGAAGCCTGTCTGATTGATTAGTAGAAATCCGTCCTACAACTTCTACTCAGAATTATCCCCTTCCTTGTAGGGCGTTTCCCAAACATACTGCCAACCCGCTCAAACGGTTGCGACGGATTCGGTCGCGCTCTAGTCTCGGCTCGTCGTTGCAAAATCAACGGCCGGCTTTGACAGGCCGACGATTTCCCGCACACGTGCACTGTTTATGGCGGCTGTACGTGGGGCACCTTCGTGTGCGCCGAGTTACTCCGGGATCCTCGGTCTGTCAACCCATGTACAGCTGCCACCCTCTTGTTTGACAGCAAGCTTGCGGCAGCTCCAATGATCCTGGAGATGTTTATGCGCAAGATGGTCCCTGATCCACCCCTCGATACCACCCAGTTCCTGCAAGACACCCTGGTCCAGTCCTCAGAGTACGTACTCTGCGCCCTGTCCGTGGCCCGCCAATCCGTGCAACTCAAACCCACCGCCCACAGCTCGATCGTGATGCAGGCCGTGATCCATGAAATGGAAGCGGTACAGGGGCTGGTCGAGTCGGCGTTGATGCAGTTGCAGATGCGGCCGCATTTACCCACAGAGCCTCACACCTTGCATTAGCAGGTCAGGCCTCTTCGCGGGCACGCCCGCTCCCACAGTCACCACAGCCGTCACGCACTGCACAGTACCTGTGGGAGCGGGCGTGCCCGCGAAGAGGCCAGCCCAGGCAACCCAGAATCCAGGGAAACAAAACAATGCCCACCGACAACACAACAGAACCCACCACAGTCGGCAAGACCTGCTTCTACCAAGGCGAAAACAACACCCACCCGCTGTTCCGCATCGAACCCGGCATCCCCTGCCAGGACGCCCGCGAACAGGCGTCCGAACTGATGGACGGCGACCAGAAACTGATCTGGGCCTCGCATTACCTGAGCGCGATGGCCAAGGCGCTGCTGGATGATGCTGAGTTGGGGATGATGAGAAAGTAAGGCGCAACGAAAAAGCCCCCGAAAGCTTTCGCTTCCAAGGGCTTGATCTTGTATGGCGGAGAGATAGGGATTTGAACCCTAGGTACTGTTGCCAGTACAACGGATTTCGAATCCGTCCCGTTCGACCACTCCGGCATCTCTCCAATGCCGCGCATCATACCAGCGTTCTTTTAAAACGCAAATCTTTTTTTCAAAAAAACCGCGTGGTATCAGGCGCTTGCGTGAACGTGCCGCTTACAGCGGCACGCCCAGGCGCTTGGCAACTTCTTCGTAGGCTTCGATCACGTCGCCCAGGCCCTGACGGAAGCGGTCCTTGTCCATCTTCTTGCGGGTTTCCTTGTCCCACAGGCGGCAGCCGTCCGGGCTGAACTCGTCGCCCAGCACGATCTGGCCGTGGAATACGCCGAACTCCAGCTTGAAGTCGACCAGCAGCAGGCCGGCGTCATCGAACAGCTTGCTCAGCACTTCGTTGACCTTCAACGACAGCTTCTTCATTTCTACCAGTTGCTCGGCGGTGCCCCAGCCGAACGCGACAACGTGGGATTCGTTGATGAAGGGGTCGCCCTTCTCGTCGTTCTTCAGGAACAGCTCGAAGGTGGACGGCTCCAGCTTGATGCCCTCCTCCACGCCCAGGCGCTTGACCAGGCTGCCAGCAGCGTAGTTGCGCACCACGCACTCGACCGGAATCATGTCCAGCTTCTTCACCAGGCACTCGTTGTCGCCCAGCAGCTTGTCGAACTGGGTCGGCACGCCGGCTTCTTCCAGTTTCTGCATGATGAAGGCGTTGAACTTGTTGTTCACCATGCCTTTGCGGTCGAGTTGTTCGATACGCTTGCCGTCGAACGCCGAAGTGTCGTTACGGAACAGCAGGATCAAGCGGTCGGCGTCGTCGGTCTTGTAAACCGATTTGGCCTTGCCGCGGTAAAGTTCTTCGCGTTTTTCCATGATTGGGCTCCGCTTGCTTGAGGTGTTGGGCTAGGCGATTTCGCGCCAGTCGAGCCCGTGTTCCTGATTCGCCACCTGGAGCCAGTCCGGGTCACACCCAAGGGTGTCGACAAAGCACTGGCGGGCCAAGTGTGGCAGGTTGTTCTTGCTGCTGAGGTGGGCCAGCACCAGGTGTTGCAGGTTGTTCCAGCCCAACTCGTGCACCAGGCGCGCAGCCTGGTGGTTGTTCAAATGCCCTTGCATGCCACCCACCCGCTGCTTCAGAAAAGCCGGGTAGTGACCACGTGCCAGCAGGTCGCGGCAGTGGTTGGCCTCGATCAGCAGTGCATCCAGGCCCTGGTAACGCTCCAGCAACAGCGCGTCGTAAGAGCCCAGGTCGGTCAGCATGCCAAAGCGCCGCTTGCCGTCGCTGACCACGTACTGCAACGGCTCGTAGGCGTCGTGCTCGACCCGCGCCGCAGTTACTTCCAGGCTGCCGATGCGCAGGCTTTGGCCACACGCGAGAAAACCGGCCACCTCCACCGGCTTGCGCATGCCGCGCAAGGTCCCTTGGCTGAGGTAGACCGGTACATTGTAGCGCCGTGACAGCAAGCCGACCCCATGCACGTGGTCGGCATGTTCGTGGGTGACCAGCACTGCACTGAGCTGAGCGGCAGAAACCCCGAGCAGCGCCAGGCGCCGCTCGGTTTCACGCAGGGAAAAGCCGCAATCGACCAGGATGAACGTGTCACCACTGGCGATCAGCGTGCCGTTCCCTTGGCTGCCGCTTCCGAGTACCGCGAAGCGCACTTAGCCCAGGTGGTCCTGAATGGCGCTCAGCACACGGCGGGCGACATCGGCCGGAGCCACGGTGTTGATGTTTTTCTCTACCGTGACCTGCACGCTCTCACCCACCTTGCTCAGGCGAACCTGGTAACGCTCGGCACGGGCTTCACGCTCTTCCTTGGTCGGCTCGCTGCCGAACAGGCGGCTGAAGAAGCCAGGCTGGTTCTGCTTGTCGTCAGGCTTTTCGGACAGGTTGATGTAGTACAGGCCCAGGCTGCGGTTGATGTCCTCAACACGCCATTCGCCACCCTGCTCCAGCGCACGGCCCACGCCAGACCAGGCGCGGTCCAGGTCGGAGCCCAGGTACAGCACCGGGTTGCCGCTGCCGTCTTCGCTCAGGCTGACGCGGCTTGGGGCGTCGAAATCGCGCGCGGCCAGCAGCGATACCGAACCGCCCTTCTCGGCGCTGCGGTTCATGCTGGCAAGCATTTCGTCGACCAGCAGGGCATCGGTGCCGGTATTGCTGGAGCTGGACGGGAACGCAGGCTCGGCAGTGCTGCCGGCCGGGCGCTCGACGCTGACCACATACACTTCGGAGGTGTTGCGCTGCACGCCAGGCTCCATGCGCACACGTACACGCACCTCGCTGTCGCCGCTGCTGGCAGTGCTGGCCAGACGCTGGCCAAGCGATGCCGACAGTTCGTCGAAACGCTGCCAGGTGGTGTTGAACTCACCCGTCTGCGGGCGCTCTTCAGCAATGCGGAAGCCGTTATCCTCGAAGAACTGCCGGGCTACCGGCCACACTTCGGCTGGCGAATGCTGGGCCAGCACCCAACGGCTGCTGCCGCTGCGCTGCAGGCTGTAGTCGGTGACCTGGGCGGCACCGCCCGTCAACGGTTGCGGGCGAGGCACTTCAAACTCACCCTTGACGGTATCGTCAGCGACGTTACGCGGAATCGGCAGCAGCGGGTCAAGGCGTTTGACGTTGCTGGCGTCCGGCGGCAGCTGCATCGGCGCGGTCGGGTGCGCCTGCAGGTAGTCACTGCCGCGGTCGCGGAAATAGCCATCCTCGCCCCACAGCCAGCCACACCCACTGGTGGTGGAGATAATCAGGGCAAGGGCGGAAAGACCAGCCAGTCGCTTCATGCGGTGTACTTCCTCTTAAACCAGTACGCCGGACTGGCGCAAGGCAGTACGGACTTTTTCGTGGCAGCCTTCGCTCAGCCAGGTCAGTGGCAGGCGAATACCTTTTTGCATCAGGCCCATTTCGACGAGCGCCCATTTCACCGGGATCGGGTTGGACTCGCAGAACAGGTCCTTGTGCAGCGGCATGAGTTTTTCGTTGATTGCGCGGGCCTTCTCGGCATTGCCCTCAAGGGCGGCCTCGCACAGGTCCGCCATTTCGCGCGGAGCGACGTTGGCGGTGACGGAGATGTTGCCCTTGCCGCCCATCAGGATCAGCTCGACGGCAGTCGGGTCGTCGCCGGACATGACGATGAAGTCCTTGCTGACACCATCGAGAATGGCCTTGGCGCGGGCCAGGTCGCCCGTGGCTTCCTTGATGCCGATGATGTTCGGCACGGTCGACAGGCGGATCACGGTCTCGGCCTGCATGTCGCAGGAGGTACGGCCGGGAACGTTGTAGAGGATCTGCGGGATGTCGACGGCTTCGGCAATGTGCTTGAAGTGCTGGTACAGGCCTTCTTGCGTTGGCTTGTTGTAGTACGGCACAACCAGCAGGCAGGCGTCGGCGCCAGCATTCTTGGCGTTCTGGGTCAGGTGCACGGCTTCGGCGGTGGAGTTGGCACCGGTGCCGGCGATGACCGGAATCGGTTTGGCGCTGCGTTTGACGCGCTCGACCACGTGCTTGATGACCAGGATGTGTTCTTCGACATCCAGCGTGGCCGACTCACCGGTGGTGCCGACAGCGACGATCGCATGGGTGCCGTTTTCCAGGTGGAAGTCTACAAGTTTGTCGAGGCTGCCCCAGTCAACACGCCCTTGTGCATCCATGGGTGTGACCAATGCCACCATACTGCCCGCAATCATGTAACTGCTCCTGCCGGAAAAAGAGAGCGGTAATGGTACTGGGGGCATCGACCTTGCACAAGCGAAGCAGGCGGGTGGAGCATTCCCCTCGGCGGCTTATTTCGCTACCCTTGGCCCTTTGATCGGTGCAGCGCGGCCCGCCGGGCCGTCGACCTTGCTCCCCGCCAGCGTCCAAGACCTCGCATGCGAGCCCCGGGCCCTGCCGACAGGAGGCATTTGCCCGTCCTGTGCCGACCGCTCATCGCTTTAGGAATGCTGCATGTCCACCCCCACCGTCCGCGAACAATTCCTTGTCATCAGTGCCCTGGGCCCGAACCCCATGGAGCTGGCCAACGTCCTCAGCCGCGCTGCCTTCGAAAACCGCTGCGCGGTGGTCACCTCGCGCCTGAGCCGCCACGGCGAGACCAGCGCCCTGGTGCTGCAGGTGGGCGGCAGCTGGGACGCCCTGGCACGTCTCGAATCCACCCTGCCAGGCTTGGGCAAGAAGCACGGCCTGACCCTCGACGTGGTCCGCAGCGCGGACCAGGAAGTGCGCCCGCAGGCCCTTCCGTATGTAGCCTACGTCAGTGCTGCCTACCGCCCGGACATCATCAACGAGCTGTGCCAGTTCTTCCTTGACCACCGCGTCGAGCTGGAAGCCATGACCTGCGACACCTACCTGGCGCCGCAAACCGGTAGCAGCATGCTCAACGCCCAGTTCACCGTGATTCTGCCGGCCGGCACGCAGATCAGCTGGCTACGCGACCAGTTCCTGGACTTTGCCGATGCCCTGAACCTCGACGCACTGATCGAGCCATGGCGTCCCCAGAACCCAATGTAAGGAAACCGATCATGGCTGTAGCACTCGACCAACCTGTCGCCGACTTCCAGGCCCAGGCCACCAGCGGGCAAACCGTCAGCCTTGCCGAACTCAAGGGCCAGCAGGTGGTGGTGTACTTCTACCCCAAGGACAGCACCCCAGGCTGCACCACCGAGGGCCAGGGCTTCCGCGACCAGCATGACGCCTTCGCCGCGGCCAACACCGTGGTATTCGGTGTGTCGCGTGATGGCATCAAGTCGCACGAGAACTTCAAGGCCAAGCAAGGCTTCCCGTTCGAGCTGATCAGCGACAAGGACGAGGCGCTGTGCCAGCTGTTCGACGTGATCAAGCTGAAGAAGCTGTATGGCAAGGAGTACATGGGCGTTGACCGCAGCACCTTCCTGATCGACAAGGACGGGGTGCTGCGCCAGGAATGGCGTGGCGTGAAGGTGCCCGGGCATGTGGATGCCGTATTGGCGGCCGCCCAAGCCTTGAACAAGGCTTGAAATTGAATGGGGCTGCCTTGCAGCCCTTCGCGGGCACGCCCGCTCCCACAGGAATTGTGCAGGGCCC
>NZ_JBICMC010000067.1:0-100641 GCF_043106005.1 Pseudomonas sp. GLN_2
GCCTTGTGTCGCGATTGGCTCGCGCAGTGGCCCCAACGCTCTAGAATGCTGGATGGATGCTGGGGCTGCTGCGCAGCCCAATCGCGACACAAGGCCGCTCCCACACCATTGAAACCCATCCCCTCCCGCCCCATCTAAGCACCATAGTCATTCACGCAGGTGCCCCATGAGCGACCAGCAGGATTTCCCGGAACACCCGGACGAACACAGCGAAGTCGAACACACCCTCCAGGCCGAAACCGGCCACGCCCTCGCCCTGCCCGGCCAGCAGTTGCCGGACAAGGTCTACGTCATCCCGATCCACAATCGCCCGTTCTTCCCGGCCCAGGTACTGCCGGTCATCGTCAATGAAGAACCCTGGGCCGAAACGCTCGACCTGGTGGCCAAGTCACCGGACCACTGCCTGGCGCTGTTCTTCATGGACACCCCGCCAGAAGACCACCGCCACTTCGACACCTCGGCACTGCCGCAGTACGGCACGCTGGTCAAGGTGCACCATGCCAGCCGCGAAAACGGCAAATTGCAGTTCGTCGCCCAAGGCCTGTCCCGGGTGCGTATCCGCAACTGGCTCAAGCACCACCGCCCGCCCTACCTGGTCGAAGTCGAATACCCGCGCCAGCCCGCCGAGCCGACCGACGAGGTCAAAGCCTACGGCATGGCACTGATCAACGCGATCAAGGAGCTGCTGCCGCTCAACCCGCTGTACAGCGAAGAGCTGAAGAACTACCTCAACCGCTTCAGCCCCAACGACCCCTCGCCGCTCACCGACTTCGCCGCCGCGCTCACCTCGGCCACCGGCAACCAGTTGCAGGAAGTGCTCGACTGCGTGCCCATGCTCAAACGCATGGAAAAGGTACTGCCAATGCTGCGCAAAGAGGTGGAAGTCGCACGCTTGCAGAACGAGATTTCGGCCGAGGTCAACCGGCAGATCGGTGAGCACCAGCGCGAGTTCTTCCTCAAGGAACAACTCAAGGTCATCCAGCAGGAGCTGGGGCTGACCAAGGACGACCGCAGCGCCGACCTCGAACAGTTCGAACAGCGCCTGGAAGGCAAGACTCTGCCGCCCCAGGCACGCAAGCGCATCGATGAAGAGATGGGCAAACTGGCCATCCTGGAAACCGGCTCGCCCGAATACGCCGTCACCCGCAACTATCTGGAATGGGCCACCGCCCTGCCGTGGGGCGTGTACGGCAAAGACAAGCTCGACCTCAAACATGCGCGCAAAGTCCTCGACCAGTACCACGCCGGCCTCGACGACATCAAGGAGCGCATCCTCGAGTTCCTCGCCGTGGGCGCCTGGAAAGGCGAGATCAGCGGCTCGATCGTGCTGTTGGTGGGCCCGCCTGGGGTGGGTAAGACCAGCATCGGCAAGTCCATCGCCGAATCGCTCGGCCGGCCATTCTATCGCTTCAGCGTCGGCGGCATGCGTGACGAAGCCGAGATCAAGGGCCACCGCCGCACCTACATCGGTGCCCAGCCCGGCAAGCTGGTGCAGGCCCTGAAAGACGTCGAAGTGATGAACCCGGTGATCATGCTCGACGAAATCGACAAGATGGGCCAGAGCTACCAAGGTGACCCGGCATCAGCGTTGCTGGAAACCCTCGACCCCGAGCAGAACGTCGACTTCCTCGACCACTACCTCGACCTGCGCCTGGACTTGTCCAAGGTACTGTTCGTGTGCACTGCCAACACCCTCGATTCAATACCCGGGCCGTTGCTCGACCGCATGGAAGTGATCCGCCTGTCCGGCTATATCACCGAAGAAAAAATGACCATCGCCAAGCGCCACCTGTGGCCCAAGCAGCTGGAAAAGGCCGGCGTTTCCAAGACCAGCCTCAGCATCAGCGACAGTGCACTGCGCCTGGTGATCGACGGTTATGCCCGCGAGGCCGGCGTGCGCCAGCTGGAGAAGCAACTGGGCAAACTGGTGCGCAAGGCCGTGGTCAAGCTGCTGGAAAATCCCGACGCCAAGCTTAAGATCGGCACCAAAGACCTGGAGACCGCACTCGGCATACCGGTGTTCCGCAGCGAGCAGGTACTGGCTGGCAAAGGCGTGATCACCGGCCTGGCCTGGACCAGCATGGGCGGTGCCACGCTGCCGATCGAGGCGACCCGCATCCACACCCACAACCGCGGCTTCAAGCTGACCGGCAAACTGGGTGACGTGATGAAGGAGTCTGCCGAAATTGCCTACAGCTACATCAGTTCCAACCTCAAGCAATTTGGCGGGGATCCAGGTTTCTTCAATGAAGCGTTCATCCACCTGCACGTACCCGAAGGCGCCACGCCCAAAGACGGCCCCAGTGCCGGCATCACAATGGCCAGCGCTTTGCTTTCACTGGCCCGCGACCAGCCTGCCAAAAAGGGTGTCGCCATGACGGGCGAGCTGACCCTCACCGGTCAGGTACTGCCGATTGGCGGCGTGCGCGAGAAGGTGATTGCAGCGCGGCGGCAGAAGATTTTCGAACTGATCCTGCCGGAGCCCAACCGCGGCGACTTCGAAGAACTGCCGGACTACCTGCGCGAAGGCCTGACAGTGCACTTCGCCAAGCGCTTTGCCGACGTGGCGAAAGTGCTGTTCTAGCCTGCACCGGCCTCTTCGCGGGCAAGCCCGCGCCTGCACGGGTACGCTATCCCTGCAGGCGCGGGCTTACTCGCGAAAGGGCCGGCACAGGCAGCACAAATTTCCTCGATCATCGGGTATCCTCAGGCCATCGCCCGCCTTCGGAGCCACCATGACCTCTCCTCGTCTGCTCGTTCCCCTGAGCTTCGCCCTGCTTTCTGCCTGCGCGCAGCAACCCTCGCAGCCTGTTGACCTGGACGCCGAAAGCGAATGCCCCAAGCGCCTGCAGGTCGGCCAGATCCTCACGCTTACCCTGCCCAGCAACCCCACCACCGGCTACCGCTGGCTGGTACAGAACCCGGCGCCCAACGTATTGCAAAGCCTTGGCCCCGAGGTTTACAGCGCGCCTGAAGACACCGGTATCGTCGGCAGCTCGGGCATGTCGACCTGGCGCTTCCAGGCCCGCGCTGCCGGCGAAGGGAACCTGGTATTGGTCTACCAGCAACCCTGGGCCCCGGAAGTGCGCCCGGTGCAGACCTTCGATTGCGCCATTCGGGTCAATTGAACGCACAGCGCTGGTCAGCCAACCATGCATCCCGGCTGCGGTTTGGCTAGAATGCGCCCCCTGCCTATCACCAGCCGCCTGGATTCGCCGTGAGCAAACAACCCGACCGCCTTTTCTCCCAACCCCTGGAGCAGGTGCCCGACTTCGTCTTCAACGAAGACGTCGTACGTGTGTTCCCGGATATGATCAAGCGCTCGGTGCCCGGTTACCCAACCATTGTCGAGAACCTCGGGGTTCTGGCCGCCCGGTTCGCCCAGCCAGGCACCGCACTGTACGATCTGGGCGCATCGCTGGGCGCCGTTACCCAGTCGCTGCGTCGCCATGTGCGCAGCGACGGCTGCAGGGTAATCGCGGTGGATAACTCCGCCGCCATGGTCGAGCGCTGCCGCCAGTACCTCACTGCGCAGGATTCGATGTTCCAGGAGTTGCTGCCGGTGCACGTGCTGGAAGCCGATATCCTTGCCCTGCCCTTCGAGCCGGCCTCGGTAGTGGCGATGAACTTCACCCTGCAGTTCATCGCACCTGACCAGCGCCTTGAACTGCTCGGGCGAATCCGCCAGGCGCTGCTGCCCGGCGGCGCGCTGATTCTGTCGGAAAAGCTGCGCTTCGCCGATGAGCAAGCGCAGGACCTGCTCAATGAACTGCACCTGGATTTCAAACGGGCCAATGGCTACAGCGAACTGGAGATCGCCCAGAAGCGCAGCGCCATCGAAAACGTGATGAAGCCCGATACACTCGAAACCCACCAGGAACGCCTGCGCGCAGCCGGCTTCTCGAAAGTGGTGCCTTGGTTCCAATGCCTTAACTTCGCCTCGTTGATAGCCCTGCCATGATCGATCTGTCTCCCCTCGTCCGCCGCCTGGCGGGCACGCCCCTGGCTTCCTGGTCGCAAGGCCTGCAAGCGCAACTGGACGCCAAGCTGGAAAAGGGTCACGGTGACCTCGACCGCTGGCGCGGGGCGCTGGAAGCCCTGCCCGCGCTGCAACCCAGTGAAGTCGACCTGGTCAACGGGTTGCGTCTGGATTGCGACTGCGACGACGCCACCCGCGCGCAGATGCGCCAGGCACTGATGGGCCTGTCGCCCTGGCGCAAGGGGCCATTCGACCTGTTTGGCGTGCACGTTGACACCGAATGGCGTTCGGACTGGAAGTGGTCGCGGGTCGGCCCGCACCTGGACCTCAAAGGCAAACGCGTACTCGACGTGGGCTGTGGCAATGGCTACTACCAATGGCGCATGCTCGGCGCCGGTGCAGACATGGTGGTCGGGGTCGACCCCAACTGGCTGTTCTTCTGCCAGTTCCAGGCCGTGCAGCAATACCTGCCGGAGTTACCGGCCTGGCACCTGCCGTTCGCCCTGGAAGACCTGCCCGCCAACCTTGAAGGTTTCGATACCGTGTTTTCCATGGGCGTGTTCTATCACCGCCGCTCGCCCATCGAGCACCTGCTGGCGCTCAAGGACTGCCTGGTCAAAGGTGGCGAGCTGGTGCTGGAAACGCTGGTTATCGAGGGCGACGAAAACCAGGTGCTGGTGCCTGAGGACCGCTACGCACAGATGCGCAACGTCTGGTACCTGCCGTCGGTACCGGCATTGGCCCGCTGGTTGCGCCGTGCCGGCTTCAGCGATGTGCGCTGCGTCGACGTGAGCGTGACCAGCGTCGAGGAGCAGCGCAGTACCGATTGGATGCGCTACCAGTCGCTGAGCGACTTCCTCGACCCGAACGACCACAGCAGGACCGTCGAAGGCCTGCCTGCCCCACGCCGCGCCACCCTGCTGGCGCGCAAATAAAAAAGGCGCCCGCAGGGGCGCCTGAATACACCTGCGGCGAGGAGCCGTCGCGGCGCAGGTGTCGTTACCTCAATCCTTGGCCACCTCACGCGCCTTCTCTTGCGCCTTGCGCTCGCGCTCGCGCTCGGCAACAGCCTGTTGCTTGTCGCCGTGCAGTCGCTGCTGGTCTTCGCGGAAGGCTTGCCAGAACTGCTTCGAGCGCTCCGCACCGCCCTCGGCATAAACACTGGCGCTGCCCAGGGCAAGGGTGGCCAACAGCAGGTATTTGGTCAGGTTCATCGTGTTTGCCTCGTAATAACCGATCAGACACGGCCATCCTAGCGAGGGCTGGCTAACGGCAAGGTGAGGCGGGGATTACAGTCCTGCAATGTGGCCTTGTGTGGACTGTTCGAACCTCTTCGCGGTTAAACCCGTTCCTACAGGCGCGGGTTTACCCGCGAAGAGGCCCGAACAGACAGCCAGATAACAGCAGAATTACAAATCCGTTATCTGCACCGCAGGCCTTTTTTCATGCCGTAACATTGGAGCGCTTGACCCTGATGTCACTACAGGGTCAAGAATCGCCCCCTTTCAACACACCGAGCCCCCCATGCGCCTACTGATCATCGAGGACGAGCTGCGTACCGCCGACTACCTGCAACAGGGCCTTCGCGAGAACGGTTACGTGGTCGACTGCGCCCACACAGGCACCGACGGCCTGCACCTGGCACGCCAACAGGCCTATGACCTGGTCATCCTCGACGTCAACCTGCCCGAAATCGATGGCTGGACCGTGCTGCAGCGGCTACGTGCCGAATCGGCCACGCGCATCATGATGCTGACCGCCCACGGTCGCTTGGCCGACCGGGTAAAAGGCCTGGACCTGGGCGCGGATGACTACCTGCTCAAGCCCTTTGAGTTCCCTGAGCTACTGGCGCGCATCCGCAGCCTGCTACGCCGCAACGACCAGCAACTGCAGCCCAGCACCCTGCGCGTCGCTGACCTGGAACTGGACCCCGGCCGCCACCGCGCCTACCGCGCCGGGCAGCGCATCGACCTGACCGCCAAGGAGTTCGCCCTGCTGCACCTGCTAATGCGCCAGACTGGCGAAGTGTTGTCGCGCACGCAGATCATCTCGCTGGTGTGGGACATGAACTTCGACTGCGATACCAACGTGGTCGAGGTCTCGATCCGGCGCCTGCGGGCGAAGATCGACGACCCGTTCGACAACAAGCTGATCCATACCCTGCGTGGTGTGGGCTACGTACTTGAGGCTCGCCTTTGAAAAACGCCAGCCTGTCGTTACGCCTGGGTCTGAGCGTGACATTGATGGGCGCCGCACTGGTGCTGCTGCTGGCCTGCCTGGCCGTGTTTGCCCTGGATCACGAACTGGACAGCCGCGCGCGCAAGGATTTGGCGCGCAAGATGCTTCAGGTCGAGCACAACCTGCGTGTCGACCTGCGCAGCGAGGACCTGGGCAGCCGCGCCCATCCACTGCTGGACCTGGTGATGGGGCATGACAACCTAAGCCTCAGTGTGCTGGCTCTCGACGGCCGCCACCCCCACCTGCTCAGCCTCGGCCCGGCCCTGGAATCGCGGGTCGGTGAACTGCACACCGATGCGCGCCTGGCCTTTCACGCCTGGCGTGACAGCGGCGGTAACCAGATCCTCACCGTTACCCGGCTGATGCGCCTGCGCGACAACACCCCTGTCAAGGTGATGATGTCGCTCAACCGCGCCGACGACAACGCCCTGCTGCAAGCCTACCTGCACTCGACGTTGCTCGCCTTGCCACTGCTACTGGTTTTGATTGGTGCGGGGGCATGGTGGCTGATGCAGCGCGGCCTGAAACCATTGCGGCACTTCCGGCGCATTGCCGGGCAGGTGTCGGCCCAGGACCTGCAGCATCGCCTGCCCGCTACCTCCCTGCCGCAGGAACTGGCAGACCTGGCCGGCAGTATCAACGTGATGCTCGATCGACTCGACCAAGGTGTCAGGCAGCTGTCGCAGTTCTCTGACGACCTGGCCCATGAACTGCGCACACCGTTGAGCAACCTCATGGGCAAGGCGCAGGTGACACTGGCCCGTGAACGGGACAACGCCAACTATCGGGAAGTGCTTGAAGACAGCATCGAAGAGCTGACCCGGCTCAACCGCATCATCAACGACATGCTGTTTCTTGCCCAGGTCAGCCAGCCGCATACGCAGGTTGCGTTGAAACCCTTGGCGCTGTCCGACGAGGCAGCGCGGGTTGTCGAGCTGTTTGCCTACAGTGCCGAGCTGAAAGAAATTGAGCTACGTGTTCAGGGTTGGGGGACAGCGCTGGGAGACCGGCTGATGTTTCAGCGGGCACTGTCGAACCTGTTGAGCAACGCCATACGGCACAGTCCTGAGGGTAAAACCGTGGCTCTGCGCATCGAACGCTCGGGCAGCGAAGTCAGGCTATCCGTGGAGAACCAGGGGCCGGGTGTGCCTGCTGAGCACCAGTCGCGCTTGTTCGAGCGGTTTTACCGGGTAGGTTCGGGGCGTTCGCGGCTGGAGGGCGGGACCGGGTTGGGGTTGGCGATCGTGAAGTCGATCATGCAGTTGCATGGCGGGCGGGTCGAGGTCAGCAGCTGCCCCCTGGGGCCTACCCGGTTTACCCTGGTGTTTCCTGCCGAGTGATCGGCCGCCTGTGCTGGCCTCTTCGCGGGCATGCCCGCTCCCACAGGGGCTGCACAGCCTCAAGGCCTGTGGGTACCTGTGGGAGCGGGCTTGCCCGCGAAGAGGCCGCTACAGGCGACCAACAATCAGCGCGAAGCCGCCACGATCAGCGCCTTCATCTCGGCCACAGCAGCCTTGAAGCCGACAAACAAGGCATGCGCCACCAGCGCATGGCCAATGTTCAGCTCATTGATTCCCTTGATCGCCGCCACCGCCTCGACGTTGTGGTAGTGCAGCCCGTGACCCGCATTGACGATCAGCCCATGCCCCACGCCAACCGCCACACCCTCGACGATACGTTGGAGCTCTTCAGCCACTTCGGTGGGGGTTTCGGCATCGGCATAACGGCCGGTGTGAAGCTCAATGGCCGGTGCGCCAACCCGATGCGAGGCCTCTATCTGCCGTTCATCGGCGTCGATGAACAGCGACACCTCGGCACCGGTACGCGCCAGCCGTTCGACTGCAGCCTTGATCCGCGCTTCCTGCCCTGCCACATCCAGGCCACCTTCAGTGGTCAGCTCCTGACGGGTTTCGGGTACCAGGCAGATGTGCGCCGGGCGAATCTTCTCGGCAAAGGCCATCATCTCTTCGGTGACGCCCATCTCGAAGTTCATGCGGGTCTGCAGCACATCCTTGAGCAGCACAACGTCACGCTCCTGGATGTGCCGGCGGTCTTCACGCAGGTGCACGGTGATGCCATCGGCGCCTGCTTCCTCGGCGTCCAGGGCAGCCTTGACCGGGTCAGGGTAGCGCGTGCCACGGGCCTGGCGCAGGGTCGCCACGTGGTCGATGTTTACGCCAAGAAGCATGCGGTTACTGTGAGTCACGAAAGGCTCTCCTGAAGATTGAGCCCAACAGCATACGTCCTGATCAGCGCTTGCGAAACAGTTCCCGGCTGACCAGCGGTTTTGCCCCGAGATGAACTGCCAGTGCCTGGCGCATCAGCCGCTTTGCAGCGAGCAAGGCGCCAGGTGCGTCCCAATCGGCTTCAGCCAGGGCCAGCAACTCGATCCCGCGAAACAGGCCGGGCTGCAACAGCTCGACCCGCTCCAGGCCGGCATCCACGCGCAGGCGATACAGGCCGTCGGCGGCGATTGGCTGGTCGTTGACGTCTTGGCTCAATGAAAACGCATACCCGAGCTCATCAAGCAGCCGCCATTCGAACGAACGCAGCAGAGGCTCCAACGGGCGGCCTTCAGCCAGGGCCTGCAAGGTCAGGGTGTAGTGTTCGAAAATGGCCGGAAACGGTGCTTCGGCGGGCAGCAGCCGCATCAGCAACTCATTCAGGTACAACCCGCTGAACAGCGCATCGCCATGCAACCAGGCGGCGATGCCGTTGCTGTCCATGCGGCCGACATTCTTCAGCTCGCCGCGCCCCCGCAGCTCTAGCTCCAGGAGGACGAACGGCCGCACCAGGCTACCGCCCTTCCCCCGCGCACGACGCAGCACGGCGCGCATACGGCCCTGCGGGGTGAAAAAGTCCACCAGCGCGCTGGTTTCCTTATAGGCACGGCTGTGCAGCACGTAGGCTGGCTGGCCGACAGGTTGTTCCATTAAAAATCACTCGCGCCGAGGGTTGCACTGGCCCTTGTGGGAGCGGCCTTGTGTCGCGAAAAGGGCCGCAAAGCGGCCCCCGATTTTTAGCTTCGCAGCATAAATCGCCGGGGCTGCTGCACGGCCCTATCGCGACACAAGGCCGCCCCTACAGGGACCAGCGCGCGGCTTACAGGTCGCCGTAGCCCAGCGAACGCAGGGCGCGCTCGTCGTCGGACCAGCCGCCCTTTACCTTGACCCACAGGTTGAGCATGACCTTGGAATCGAATAGCACTTCCATGTCCTTGCGCGCCTCGGAACCGATGCGCTTGATGCGCTCACCCTTGTCACCAATGATGATTTTCTTCTGGCCATCGCGTTCAACCAGGATCAACGCGTGAATGTGCAGCACATGGCCCTGCTGCTTGAATTCCTCGATCTCCACGGTGATCTGGTACGGCAACTCCGCACCCAACTGGCGCATGATCTTCTCGCGCACCAGTTCGGCGGCCAGGAAGCGGCTGCTACGGTCGGTGATCTGGTCTTCGGGGAAGAAATGATCGTTCTCGGGCAGGTGCTTGGCGATCTGTGCTTCCAGCGCCTCGAGATTGTGCCCCTGCTGCGCGGAAATCGGCATCACTTCGGCGTTCGGCAGTTGCTCTTGGAGCCACTGCAGGTGCGGGATCAGCTCGGCTTTCTCTTCCATACGGTCGGTCTTGTTGACCGCGATGATCAGCGGGCCGGTCACATATTGCACGCGCTCCAGAACCAGTTGGTCCTCGTCGGTCCACTTGGTACGGTCGACCACGAAGATCACCACGTCGACGTCCTTGAGGGCCGCCGAGGCATTGCGGTTCATGTAACGGTTCAGGGCCTTGTCGTTGGCCTTGTGCATACCGGGGGTATCGACGTAGATGGCCTGCACATCACCTTCGGTCTTGATGCCGAGCATGTTGTGGCGGGTGGTCTGCGGCTTTCGCGAAGTAATCGCCAGCTTCTGGCCCAGGATGTGGTTGAGCAGGGTCGACTTGCCGACGTTGGGACGGCCAACAATGGCTACGTAGCCGCAGCGGGTCGGGTTGCTATCAGTCATTGCCATTCTCCACGCCCAGGGCGATCAGTGCAGACGCGGCGGCGACTTGCTCGGCAATACGCCGGCTAACGCCTTGACCACGGCTCTTGTTGTTCAGCAGTACCACTTCGCATTCGACGAAGAAGGTCCGGCAGTGTGGTTCACCCTGGATATCCACGACTTCGTAACGCGGCAGCTCACAGCTGCGCGACTGCAGGAACTCTTGCAGGCGGGTTTTCGGATCTTTATTGGTGTCGACCAGTGTCAGGCCTTCAAACTCATCGGCCAGCCAGGCCAGGATGCGCTCCCGGGCGGTGTCCATGTCAGCGTCCAGGTAGATGGCACCAATCAGTGCCTCCAGGGCGTCGGCCAGGATCGACTCGCGGCGAAAGCCGCCGCTCTTGAGTTCTCCGGAACCCAGGCGCAGGTAATCGCCCAGATCAAAACCACGGGCAAGACGGGCCAGGGTCTCGCCCTTGACCAACCGCGCACGCAGCCGCGACAACTGGCCTTCGCGGGCCTGCGGAAAACGCTCGAACAGCGCTTCGCCGGCAACGAAGTTGAGAATGGCGTCACCGAGGAACTCCAGGCGCTCATTGTTGCGCCCGGCGTAACTGCGATGGGTCAGTGCCAGGAGCATCTGGTCCTGGTTCTTGAAGGTGTAACCGAGCTTTCGCTCCAGACCGGCAAGGGAAGCACTCATGCGGCCACCCGATCGTTGTTCAACGCGTTGTTCAAATCAACATCCTGAAAGACTGTTTGGCTGTGGTCCGCCGATTGGTGTGTGGCGAATCTCCCGATCCCTGAGAACACAGCCTATGTCAGAAATGCATTCGGCGCTGTCTGCTGGACAGCGCCGATGGGTATCAATGGATCAGGCCAACCCGCGACAGGTTGGGCAAGTGGCTGAGTTTGGGCTCTGGCCAGCTCATCCACACCGCGAAGGCCTTGCCGACAATGTTCCGGTCCGGAACCATGCCGTGCAGTTCCTTGGGAATGTTCGGGTCATCCCAGAAACGGCTATCGTTGGAGTTGTCGCGGTTGTCGCCCATCATGAAGTAATGGCCCGCAGGCACGGTCCACTGCTGGTCCGGCGGCATGCGATAACGGCTCATTTCCTTGCGGATCAGGTGTTCGGCGGCGCCGAGCTTTTCCTTGTACAGCTGAGCACTGCCCAGGGTTCCCGGCTCACTGCCCACCAGTTGTTCGGCAACGGGCTGGCCGTTGACGAACAGCCGCTTGTCGTTGGTGTAGCGGACTACGTCGCCCGGCAGGCCAACCACACGCTTGATGTAGTTGACATTCGGGTCGCTCGGGTAGCGGAACACCATCACATCCCCGCGTTGCGGGTCACCGACCTCGATGACCTTCTTGTCGATCACCGGCAGGCGAATGCCGTACGAGAATTTGTTCACCAGGATGAAGTCGCCCACTTCCAGGGTCGGTTTCATCGATCCCGAAGGGATCTGGAACGGCTCGACCAGGAACGAACGCAGCACCAGCACGATGAACAGCACCGGGAAGAACGACTTGCCGTACTCAACCAGCAACGGCTCCTTGTTCAGCCGTTCGACCACCGCCATCTCAGGCTGGCTGACGCTGCCCTGATAGTTGGCGATTGCCGCACGCCGGCGCGGGGCCAGGAACAGCAGGTCGATCAAGCCCAGCAGACCGCAGATGAAGACGGCGATGACCAGCAACAGCGGGAAATTTAGCGACATAGGACCTAGCTATCCAACCTGAGCACGGCGAGGAAGGCTTCTTGTGGAATTTCCACATTGCCCACCTGTTTCATGCGTTTCTTACCGGCCTTCTGCTTCTCCAGCAGCTTCTTCTTACGGCTGACGTCACCGCCGTAGCACTTGGCCAGTACGTTCTTTCTGAGCGCCTTGACGGTTGTCCGCGCAATGATCTGGCCGCCAATGGCTGCCTGGATCGCTACGTCGAACATCTGCCGAGGGATCAGTTCCTTCATCTTCTCGGTCAACGCACGGCCTTTGTAGGCCGCGTTGTCGCGGTGCACGATCAATGCCAGGGCATCGACCTTGTCGCCATTGATCAGTACGTCCAGCTTGACCAGGTTGGCCGACTGGTAGCGATCGAAATGATAATCCAGCGAAGCATAGCCGCGGCTGGTGGATTTGAGGCGGTCGAAGAAATCGAGCACCACTTCGTTCATCGGCATGTCGTAACGCACCTGCACCTGGCTGCCGAGGAACTGCATGTCGCGCTGTACGCCACGCTTCTCGATGCACAGGGTGATGACGTTACCCAGGTGTTCCTGCGGAACCAGGATGGTCGCGGTGACGATCGGCTCGCGGAAGTCGGCTACAGCCGAGACGTCCGGCAGCTTGGACGGGTTGTCGACGACGATGGTTTCGCCGGTTTTCAACTCCAGCTCATAGATCACGCTGGGTGCGGTGGTGATCAGGTCCAGGTCGTATTCGCGCTCCAGGCGCTCCTGGATGATCTCCATGTGCAACATGCCCAGGAAACCGCAACGGAAGCCAAAGCCCAGCGCGTCGGAGCTTTCCGGCATGTACTGCAGCGAGGAGTCGTTCAGGGTCAGCTTCTGCAGAGCATCGCGGAAATCCTCGAAGTCGTCGGAGCTGACCGGGAACAGGCCGGCGTAGACCTGTGGCTGAATCTTCTTGAAGCCTGGCAACACTTCGACTTCAGGGGTCGAGGACAGGGTCAGGGTGTCGCCAACCGGGGCACCGTGGATGTCCTTGATGCTGGCGATGATGAAGCCTACTTCGCCGGCTTTCAGATCAGCGGTCTGGGTGTGTTTCGGGGTGAAGACACCGACGCTGTCGACCAGGTGCACCTTGCCGGTGGACTTGACCAGGATCTTGTCGCCTTTCTTGACGCGGCCCTGGCGCACACGCACCAGCGAGACCACACCCAGGTAATTGTCGAACCAGGAGTCGATGATCAGCGCTTGCAGCGGTGCATCGATCTCACCTTCTGGCGCGGGGATGGTGTGCACCAGGCGCTCGAGCACCTCGTCAACGCCCATACCGCTCTTGGCGCTGCAGGCCACGGCGTCGGTGGCATCGATACCGATGATCTTCTCGATCTCGTCCTTGACACGGTCCGGGTCGGCCTGGGGCAGGTCCATCTTGTTCAGGACCGGCATGACCTCCAGGCCCTGCTCGATGGCGGTGTAGCAGTTGGCTACGGACTGGGCCTCCACGCCCTGACCAGCGTCAACCACCAGCAGTGCCCCTTCACAGGCCGCCAGCGAGCGCGAAACTTCGTAGGTGAAGTCGACGTGGCCGGGGGTATCGATGAAGTTCAGCTGATAGGTCTTGCCGTCCTGCGCCTTGTAGTGAAGGGTGACGCTGTGGGCCTTGATGGTGATACCGCGCTCACGCTCCAGGTCCATGGAATCGAGCACCTGGGCTTCCATCTCGCGCGCCGACAGGCCACCGCACATCTGGATGAAACGGTCAGCCAGCGTCGACTTGCCATGGTCGATGTGGGCGATGATGGAGAAATTGCGGATATGACTCAAATCACTCACGGGTCAACACTCGAAAAGGCTGCGAGCCGGACGCCCGCCGAAAAATAGCCGGGAATTGTACCTTAAGCTGCTGGGTTATGGGAGATTCCTCTGTCCGACTGTACACAGCAATCATTCCGGCAATTGTGAAGATTCATGAAAAAGGGCAGCCGAAGCTGCCCTTTCGCCTTGCGAAACCGCTTATTCAGCAAGCTTGAAGGTGATGAAGCTGGCGCGGCCCTGACGCAGCACGCGCATCGACACAGAACGGTTCTTCGGCAACTCCTTGGCGATTTCGGTGAATTCCTTCGCCGAACCGATCGCCTGGTTGTTCAGATGGCTGATGACATCACCCGGGCGCAGGCCGATCATGGCTGCGGGGCCATCCTGCACTTCCTTGATGACCACGCCACCTTTGAGCTCCAGGGATTTTTTCTGCTCGGCGGTCAGGTCGGCGACCGATACACCCAGGCGGTTGCTGCTGCGCTCGGCGCCGCCTTCGGCACCGGTGCCGATGTCGACATCGTCGTCCGGCAGTGCGCCGACGCTGATGTCCAGGTTCTGGCGCTTGCCGTTGCGGATGATTTCCAGCCTGGCTTTCTCGCCATCCTTGAGGCTGCCAACCAGGTGCGGCAGATCGGCCGACATGACGATTGGCTGGCCGTTCATGCTGAGGATCACGTCGCCCACCTGCAGGCCGCCTTTGGCTGCCGGGCCGTTTTCCAGCACCTGAGCCACCAGGGCGCCCGCCGGCTTGTCCAGGCCGAACGATTCAGCCAGGTCCTTGTTGACCTCCTGAATCACTACGCCCAGCCAGCCGCGGCTGACCTTGCCGTCTTTCTTCAGCTGGTTGGAGACATCAAGCGCCACGTCAATCGGAATGGCGAACGACAGCCCCATGAAACCGCCAGAACGGGTGAAGATCTGCGAGTTGATACCCACCACTTCGCCTTTCATGTTGAACAGGGGGCCGCCGGAGTTACCCGGGTTGATGGCCACGTCGGTCTGGATGAACGGTACGTAGGTGTCATTGGGCAGGGTCCGGCCCTTGGCGCTGACGATACCTTTGGTCACCGAATGGTCGAAGCCGAACGGCGAACCGATGGCCAGTACCCACTCGCCCACCTTGAGCTTCTCGGAGTCACCCAGTTTCACCGTTGGCAAATTCTTGCCATCGACCTTCAGCAGCGCCACGTCAGTACGCGGGTCGGTACCCACCAGCTTGGCCTGCAGCTCGCTACGGTCCGACAGGCGGACGATGATCTCGTCGGCATCGGCCACCACATGGTTATTGGTGAGCACGTAGCCATCACTGGAAATGATGAAACCCGAGCCCAGCGACTGCGCCTCGCGCTGGCGGTCGCCGCGCGGCGAACGGGGCTGCTGGGGCATGTTGCGCTCGAAGAACTCGCGGAACATCGGCGGCAGGCCTTCCAGATCCGGCATCTGGTTTGCGGCGATTCGGCGGTCAGGCAGCTTCTGCTTGGTACTGATGTTGACCACCGCCGGCGAAGCCTGCTCCACCAGGGTGGTGAAGTCCGGCAGGGCTTCCTCGGCCTGGGCGGTGAGGACTTGGCCGAGCATCAGCACAGCAGCGAACATCATTAGGTAGGATTTCAAGCGTGGTATTGACATACGACTCCCGTCACAACGAGCGGTAGTTTGGAAAGACCCCTGCACAACGCAGAAAAGGCCAGGCTCTTCAAAGCCTGACCTATAGAAAATTTGCCGATGGATTGCAAATGACAATGCTTTAATTTCATTTCAGCCGTATACCCACCCGCCTTGGCTCGGCACGCAAAAGCGCGCCATTACTGGCGCGCCTGGGCATCCTGGGGGCGCATCGACAGGGCGACGCGTTCTGCCGTACCCAGCGGAATTTCGCCAACCACGGTCACCATCACCTTGCCCTTGGGTGTATTCAGGCGACGCGAGACTGCCGAGGTCGGGCCTAACTGGGTGCGCATGTCGGTGCCGCCATCATCGCTCACTTGCTCGATGAACACCGAAAAACGCGCCAGGCCGTCGTCATACATCAAGCTGCTGACCGAACTGTTGCGCTTGGAATCACGGCGTACCGAGCTGTTGACCAGCTCGAAACCGGGTGGCAGCCAGTCCGAACGCCAACCCGCGACGGTATCATTGCTGCCGGCCGCCACATGTTGCACCGGCTTGCAGCCAGCACCTGGGCGCAGGTCTGCGTCGCTGGGGACATCATCGGTATCGAGACGGGTCATCTGGAAGCGTTCCAGCAACTGCCCCTTGTCGTTGAGCATCAACGAACGCAGCGGCAAACCCGAGTGACGGTCCAGATGCAATTCGAATGCATAGCGATGCTGGTCGCGTGGCGAGAGCGTAATGATCACGGCATCGCGCCCGGCGACCCGTGACTTGCCTGCAACACTCAAATCGTACCAGCCCATCAGTTTCAGCGGATCAAGCACACGCGGTGCGGTATCCGGCGGCGCCGTGACACCGCTGGCCAAGGCCCCGCTGACGCACTCCACCTTGCCATCCACGCGCACGATTTCCTGGGCGGCGCCATCAAGCTGCAACAGCCGCTCGCTGACCTTGCCGTCGTCGACCCTGTGCCAGATGTCGTGGGAGGAGAAACTGCCGTTGCGTTCGTAGACGAACGACCCTTGATAGCTCTGTTTTTGCTCGGCCTGTGCCAGCTTGTTCAACCACTCACTCGCCTCAGGCGAAGAATTGGCCGCCAATGCTGGCACCGTCATGCAGCTGCCAATCAGCAGCGACAGGAGAGGTAGCGCGCGCATGATCCTCCTTACTTAACGGTTTTCCAGGCTGGCGGCGCGGGCATACGGCAATGCGGTTTCAGTGCCCTTGAGCGCAGATTCCTGGGCATGCTGGCGCAGGTAGCCTGGCAGACGCTGATCCCAGCCGGCCTGGTTCTGCAGCACGCCATTGGCCATCGGCCCGGTCGGTTGCTCACTGCTCTCACTATAGCCTGCCAAGACGGCCGGGCCTTGCGCTTGTGGCACACTCAGGCCCTGCTGGACAGGCTGCTGGGCAGCAAGCTCTGCACCCGTGATCTCGTCCTGGTTGTACATACGCACACCGGCCAGTACCGCGACAGTAACCGAGGCGGCTACCGCCAGACGGCCAATGCTGCGCCAAGGGCCTTTCTTGACCTTGGCTGGCACGGCTTCGTCGGCCAGCGCCGCGGACACTGCCGAGGCGATATCCAGGTTAGGCAGCAGCAGCTCCTTGTGCATGGCTGCACGGGCAACCTGGTAACGCGACCAGGTAGCACGGGTTTCGGCGTCGTCGACGGCGTTCAACACCCGACGCAGTTCCAGTTCATCCGCTTCGTTATCCATCACCGCGGACAGCGATTCCTGCAAAGCTTCACGACTCATGGCGGTTCCTCTCTTGGCGCTGTCGCCGCTGTCTCAGGTTTCCTGCAACAACGGCTGCAGGGCTTTATCTATGGCCTCCCGAGCGCGGAAGATTCGAGAGCGCACGGTACCCACCGGACATTGCATGACACTGGCAATGTCTTCGTAACTCAGCCCGTCGAACTCGCGTAGCGTCAATGCCGTACGCAGGTCTTCAGGCAGTTGCTGGATGGTGCGATGGACAGTGCCTTCGATTTCATCCCGCAACAACGAGCGCTCTGGGGACTCGAGATCCTTGAGACCATGATCGCCGTCGTAAAACTCCGCATCCTCGGAGCTCACATCACTGTCTGGCGGCCGTCTTCCACGGGACACCAGGTAATTCTTCGCCGTGTTGATGGCGATGCGGTACAGCCACGTATAAAACGCACTGTCGCCGCGGAAGTTGCCAAGCGCACGGTAGGCCTTGATGAAGGCTTCCTGTGCTACATCCTGGGCCTCGTGGGTATCGTGGACAAACCGCACGATCAACCCGAGAATCTTGTGCTGATACTTCAGCACCAACAGATCGAAAGCTCGCCTGTCGCCGCGCTGAACGCGCTCGACAAGCTGCTGATCCTCTTCCTGGGTTAGCATGAACACTCCTCAGTGAACTCGAAGGAGCGTTGCATCAGCCATCGCTCAGGCTTGCAAACATAGACTCGGGCTTTGCGCAAAAGTTCTCCCCTCCAAGCAAGTTTCCTGCAGCCCTTGGTCGGCTTGCACGGAAGACGCGGCGCGGTCACGGCCGGCTACGTCGATAATCAGGTTTCAAATACGCAGGGGTAAAGCCCGGAAAGGCCTGCCGCCCTGCGTCGCCGCGGCAAATTGTGGCGTACGGGCAGCCTTCATAGGATTTCCGGCCATGTCGGAAAGTTCCCACAAAGGTCGTCGCAACCTGGCAGGTAGCATGGAAATTGGCCACCCGGGGCTGCTATAAAGGCATCCCGACACGTTTAACGATAGTTTCACAATGCCATCCGCGCGTGACCATTGTGCCGTGCCCCTCCTAAAGATTACTAGTGTCCCGACATGAGCCAACAATTCCAACATGATGTCCTGGTGATCGGCAGCGGTGCCGCCGGTCTCAGCCTGGCACTTAACCTCCCCAGCCACCTTCGCGTTGCCGTATTGAGCAAGGGCGACCTGTCCAACGGCTCGACCTTCTGGGCCCAGGGTGGCGTCGCTGCAGTGCTGGACAATACCGATACTGTGCAGTCGCATGTCGAGGACACCCTCAATGCCGGCGGCGGGCTGTGCCATGAAGACGCCGTGCGCTTTACCGTCGAGCACAGCCGCGAAGCGATCCAGTGGCTGATCGAGCAAGGCGTGCCCTTCACCCGCGATGAGCACTACAGCGTCGACGATGGCGGTTTCGAGTTCCACCTCACCCGTGAAGGGGGCCATAGCCACCGGCGCATCATCCATGCCGCCGACGCTACCGGCGCGGCAATTTTCACCACGCTGCTGGAACAGGCTCGCCAGCGCCCGAACATCCAGCTGCTGGAACAGCGGGTGGCGGTCGACCTGATCACTGAACGCCGCCTGGGCCTGCCCGGCGAACGCTGCCTGGGCGCCTACGTGCTCGACCGCAACACCGGCGAGGTGGACACTTTCGGCGCGCGCTTCACCGTGCTGGCCACGGGCGGTGCGGCCAAGGTCTACCTCTATACCAGCAACCCCGATGGTGCCTGCGGCGACGGTATCGCCATGGCTTGGCGGGCCGGCTGCCGAGTGGCGAACCTGGAATTCAACCAGTTCCACCCGACCTGCCTGTATCACCCACAGGCCAAGAGTTTCCTGATCACCGAAGCCCTGCGCGGCGAGGGCGCCCTGCTGCGCCTGCCCAACGGCGAACGCTTCATGCCACGCTTCGACCCACGCGAAGAGCTGGCCCCACGGGACATCGTGGCCCGCGCCATCGACCACGAGATGAAGCGCCTGGGCGTGGACTGCGTATACCTGGACATCACTCACAAGCCCGCAGATTTCATCAAGAGCCACTTCCCCACCGTGTACGAGCGCTGCCTGGCCTTTGGCATCGATATCACCCGTCAGCCGATCCCGGTGGTGCCTGCGGCGCATTACACCTGCGGCGGGGTGATGGTCGACGACTGCGGCCACACCGATGTGCCTGGCTTGTATGCCATCGGCGAAACCAGTTTCACCGGCCTGCACGGCGCCAACCGTATGGCCAGCAACTCGCTGCTGGAATGTTTCGTATACGGTCGCGCCGCCGCTGCCGACATCCAGGCGCACCTGGAGCAAGTGGACATGCCCAAGGCCCTGCCCGGCTGGGACGCCAGCCAGGTGACCGACTCGGACGAGGACGTGATCATTGCGCACAACTGGGACGAACTGCGGCGCTTCATGTGGGACTACGTCGGCATCGTGCGCACCAGCAAGCGCCTGCAGCGGGCCCAGCACCGCATTCGCCTGCTGCTGGATGAAATCGACGAGTTCTACAGCAACTACAAGGTCAGCCGTGACCTGATCGAGCTGCGCAACCTGGCGCAAGTGGCCGAACTGATGATCCTGTCCGCCATGCAGCGCAAGGAAAGCCGAGGGTTGCATTACACACTGGATTATCCAGGGATGCTGGACGAGGCCAAGGACACCATCCTCAGCCCGCTCTGAAAACGGCGTCGCGACCTTCGCGGGCTCGCCCGCTCCCACAGGGGGTTAACTGCCTTGCAGCATTGCGCATTACCTGTGGGTGCGGGCGAGCCCGAGAAGAAGCTGACCCGATCCTGATCTATGCCCGGCTCACCGCAGCCCAGCGCCGCCGGCTGAACTTCAATCGCACGCGCAACCGCCGATGCTCATCCGGCTCCAGCGCATCCCCCGGTACGCACTGGCTCTGCCCCAACCACCGCCCCGCCCGCTCAAAGCGCAACACCACCAGCCCAGGCAAAGCCACGCTGTCCCGGCACAAGCGCACTGACTGCCACCCACAGGCACGGCTGAACACCTGCCAGCCCCGCGCATCACGGCGCAGGCCGACAACCGCATGCTCATGGGTCAACAGGATACGTCGGGGGATGGCCCAGCCAGCGTGGGCCGTGCAGGCGGCGACAACCGAAAAGGTCAGCCACCCGGGCAGCGGGCTCGCCCACACGGCAAGCCACGCCAGTACCTGACAAGCCAGGTAGGCCACCAGCAGCAGGCGCGAGCCATGCCAGCGGCACTCGAAGCCCTCACTTGGGCTGGACACGGTCCAGAATGATGCGGACCATGCGCTGCAGTTCCGGGTCTTCGGACTCGGTGCGCTCCATGAACCAGCCGAACATGTCCTGATCCTCGCAGCTCAAGAGACGCACGTACAGTTCACGGTCGGTCTCATTGAGGGTGGGGTAGACTTCCTGGGTGAAAGGCACCAGCAGTACGTCCAGTTCCAGCATGCCGCGGCGGCTGTGCCAGAAAAGCCGGTTGAGTTCAGTTTGTTCGACCATGGGGCCCTCCTCGAATGGGCCGCCAGTATACAGCCAGGCGCGCGAAGCGACACCGGGCGTTGGTCTAGTCACCTACCTATTTTGTTACCGGCGTTCTATGATGGCCGCCAGTCTTTAGCCACCGCGATGACCCATGGCCGATTCCGCTTTCTTCTGCCCCCTGTCCCACGAGGGCATCCTCGCCGTCCGCGGCTCCGATGCAGGCAAGTTCCTGCAAGGCCAGCTGACCTGCAACATCAACTACCTCAGCCAGGAACACGCCAGCCTCGGCGCCCGCTGCATGGTCAAGGGGCGCATGCAGTCGAGCTTCCGCATAGTGCCCGAAGGCAACGGCTACTTGCTGGCCATGGCCAGTGAACTGCTCGACGCGCAACTGGCCGACCTGAAAAAGTACGCCGTGTTCTCCAAGGCCACGCTGACCGACGAAAGCACCGCATGGGCACGCTTCGGCCTGCAAGGTGGCGACGCTGCACTGCAGGCGCTGGGGCTTGTCGTGCCCGCAGCCGCCGGTAGCACCGTGCGCCATGACGGGCTGATCGCGATCGCCGTGTCCGCCGGCCGGGTTGAGCTGTGGGTGCCGGCGGCTGACGCCGAGCCTGTACGCCAGGCCCTTGCCGCAGCGCTGCCCGAAGGCAGTATCAACGATTGGCTGCTGGGGCAGATTCGCGCAGGTATCGGCCAGGTCATGGGCCCGACCCGTGAGCTGTTCATCCCGCAGATGATCAACCTGCAGGCCGTCGACGGCGTCAGCTTCAAGAAAGGCTGCTACACCGGCCAGGAAATCGTCGCCCGCATGCAGTACCTGGGCAAACTCAAGCGCCGCCAGTACCGCCTGGCCCTGGACCAGCAGGCCATTCCGGCCCCGGGCGCCGAGATTTTCTCACCCACCCATGGGTCGTCGGTCGGTGAAGTGGTCATTGCTGCCGGCAACGGCACGGGCTGCGAACTGCTCGCGGTGCTCAGCGCCGAGGCGGTGGAAGACGGCAACCTGCACCTGGGCAGCCTCGAAGGCCCGCGCCTGCAGGTGCTGACCCTGCCTTACGAACTGGACCGCGACCGGGAAATCCAGCGCTGACCAGCCTGCCCCACCCCTGTGGCGGGGCCGCACCACCACTGCGGTAGACATGCCCATGAACAAGCTGGCCGAGTTGGTTCAAGCACAATTGCTCGACGCCATCGAAAAGGATGACCTGGTCTTGCCAACCCTGCCCGAGGTTGCCTTGAGCATCCGCGAAGCAGCGGAAGACAGCGAGATCAGCGTAGCGGCCCTGAGCAAGGTGATTGGCCGCGACGCGGCCCTGTCAGCGCGCCTGATCAAGGTCGTCAACAGCCCACTGCTGCGTGCTGCGGTCGAGGTGACCGACCTGCATACCGCCATCACGCGGCTAGGCATCAACTACAGCTGCAACCTGGCCATCGGCCTGGTGATCGAGCAGATTTTCCATGCCCGCTCGCCGGCAGTCGAACAGAAACTGCGCGATATCTGGGCCAGTAGCCTGGAAGTGGCGGGCATCAGCTACGAAATCTGCCGTCGCTTTACACCTCTGAAGCCTGACCAGGCCACCTTGGGTGGGCTGGTCAACCAGATTGGCGCGCTGCCGGTACTCATCTATGCCGAAGAGCACAACGAACTGTTGTCCGACCCGGTTTGCCTGCATTACGTGATCGAGCAACTCCAGCCGGTGCTGGGGGACAAGATCCTCAAGGCCTGGGAGTTTCCGGAGCAGTTGGTCAACCTGCCGAGCCAGGTTCATGACCTGGACCGCCAGACTGACAAGATTGATTACATCGACATCGTGCAGATCGCCCGCTGCATCAGTCAGCGCGGGCGCCATCGGCCATTGGCTGCGCTGCCGGCTTACCGCCATCTGGGGCTGCCGTTCGGCACCGAGCTGGAGGTCGATGAACTGCTAGAGGCGCGGAGCATGTTGCGCTGAGCTGTAACAGCCTGCCTGGGCCCTTTCGCAGGTGAGCCCGCGAAAGGGTCGACACAGGCAAACCCTCAATCCGCAATAAAACTCACCCGCACCCGCAACCCGCCCTTCTCGCCATCATGCAGGCTCACCTGCGCCAGGTGCGCCCGACAGATCTCGCCAACGATCGCCAGCCCTAGTCCACTGCCCTGCGCACTTCGCCGGTAGAAACGCTCGAACACCCGTTCGCGCTCGGCCTCGGGAATACCTGGCCCGTCGTCTTCCACTTCCAGCACCGCCGGCGCCATTACCCGCAAAATCACATTGCCACCCGCTGGCGTATGCGCCAAGGCATTGTCCACCAGGTTGCTCAACAACTCGTTGAGCAATGTCGGCTCCCCCTTCAGCCACACCGGCGCCTCGGCCTCCAGCGCCAACGCCACCCCGCGCTTGTGCGCCAAAGGCGCCATGGCCATGCCCAATTCGCGGGCCAGCTGGCTCAAATCCAGACGCTGCGCACCGCCCTCGGCAATGGCCCGTGCGCCATTCTCGACCCGCGCCAACGACAGTAGCTGGTTGGCCAGGTGGGTCAGCCTGTCGGTGCCCTGGGCTGCAGACTCCAAGGTCTGCCGCCACTCCTGTGGCTCGGCCGAGCGCAAGCCCAGCTCGACACGTGCCTTCAACGCCGCCAGCGGCGTTCGCAGTTCGTGGGCCGCGTCGGCAATGAACTGCGCCTGGCGCTCGAACTGGCCGCGCAAGCGCTCGGTAAAGTGGTTCAAGGCGCGCACCAGCGGGCCCAGCTCGCGCTGTACCTGTACCACCGGCAACGCTCGCAAGTCGTCCGGCTGACGTTCCTCCACCGCTGTGCGCAGGCGCTCCAACGGCCGCAACGCGGCACTCACGGCAAACCACACCATCACCAACGCCCCCAGTGCCAGCATGCCCAGGCGCAGCAGGGTATCGGCCATCAACCCTCGCGCCATACGCACCCGCGCTTCCTCGGTTTCGGCTACGCGGATTTCTGCCATGCCGTTCATGTTCGGCTCGCTGACCGGCTTCAGCAGGCTGACCACACGAACGTCCTGGCCCAGGTAAGTGGCGTTGTAGAACCGTGCCAATGCCGGATAGTCATCGGTGCGCGGCGTGCCAGGCGGCGGTGGCGGCAGATTCTCGTAGCCAGAAATCAGCCTTTGCTGGATATCCAGCACCTGATAGTAAATGCGCCCCGCGCTGTCATAGGCGAACGTGTCCAGCGCCACGTAAGGCACATCCGCGCTCAACGAACCATCGCGCTGCGACAGGCCCGCGGCGATGGTTCTCGCCGAAGCCAGCAGGGTGCGGTCGTAGGCGGTGTCGGCGGCCTCGCGGCCATTCCAGTAGGCGCTAAGGCCGCTGGCCAGCATCAGCACCACCAGCAACAGCGCCAAATTACCCAGCAAGCGCCCGCGCAGGCTGCCGTTGTCACGCATCGCGGTGCTCAAGCAAATAACCCAGACCACGGAAAGTGACGATGGCTACGGGGTGCCCGTCGAGCTTCTTGCGCAGCCGGTGAATGTAGATTTCGATGGCGTCAGGGCTGGCTTCTTCGTCCAGGCCAAACACCTGGGCAGCCAGTTGCTCCTTGCTCATCACCCGACCCGGGCGGGCGATCAGCGCTTCCAGCACACTCTGCTCGCGTGAGGTCAGCGTCAGGTTGTCATCACCGAGGGTGAAGCGCCGGGTGTCCAGGTCATACACCAACGGCCCACAGCGTTGCTGTCGCTCGCCACCGAGCACACTGCGGCGCAGCAAGGCCTTGACCCGCGCTTCCAGCTCGGTCAGCTCAAACGGCTTGGCCAGATAATCGTCAGCGCCCAGGTTCAGGCCATGGACCCGGTCCTTGACGTCGCTGCGCGCAGTCAGCATAAGCACTGGCAAGGTTTTGCCACGGCCTCGCAAGCGCGCCAGTACCTCAAAGCCGTCCATGCGCGGCAGGCCGACATCCAGCACGGCCACGGCGTATTCCTCACTGGCCAGCGCCAAGTCGGCAGCCACGCCGTCATGCAGCACATCTACGGTCAGGCCATGGCTTTTCAAGGCCAGGGCCACGCTTTCGGCCAGTTGCAGGTGGTCTTCGACCAGTAGCACACGCATCGGATTCTCCCGGCTCGGGTGGGGCGGTGGCGCGGAGTGTACCGCTGTCACCACGCCTGTGAAGCCCCTCGTGACAAACCTTTCACGCTGAAAGGTTAGCGAAAGGTTCGTTGCCTAGCATCGCACCACGGTCGCCCTTCGCACCGAAAAAAGCACCAGCAAGGTGCAACGAATAAGAACAATAAACGGAGTCATCGACGATGCTGTCATTGCAGCCGCAGGCGTTCGCGCCTACCCGTTCCTTTGCCGCACGCCCCTCAGCCATCGCCAGCGCCCTCGCGCTTGCCGGTGTCGCCCCGATGAGCCAGGCCGCCTTCTTCGAAGACAGCACGGCCACCTTTGAAACCCGCAACATGTACTTCAACCGCGACTTCCGCGACGGCACCAGCGCGCAGCAATCCAAGCGCGATGAATGGGCCCAGGGCTTCATCCTCAATTTCGAGTCTGGCTACACCGATGGCACCGTAGGCTTTGGCCTGGACGCATTGGGCATGCTCGGCATCAAGCTCGACTCCAGCCCCGACCGTACCGACAGCGGCCTGCTGCCGACCCACGATGACGGCAAGGCTGCCGACGAATACTCCAAGCTGGGCCTGACCGGCAAGGTGAAGATCTCCCAGACTGAACTCAAGATCGGCACCCTGATCCCCGAATTGCCGACCCTGCAGCCCAACGACGGGCGTATCCTGCCGCAAACCTTCGAGGGCGGCCTGCTCACCTCCAAAGAGATCAAGGGCCTGACCTTCACCGGTGGCCGCCTGGACAAGGCCAAGGACCGCAACGACACCAACTGGGAAGACCTGGCGCTGAACAACAAGAACGGCCGCTTCGGTGGCAGCTTCAGCGCTGACAACCTGGCCCTGGGCGGGCTCGACTACCAGTTCACCGACCGCATCACCGGCAGCTACCACTTCGCCCAGCTCGACGATATTTACCGCCAGCACTTCATCGGCATGGTCGCCACCCAGCCATGGGGCCCGGGCACCTTGGGTGCCGACCTGCGCCTTGCCATCAGCGATGACGCCGGTGCAGCCAAGGCCGGCAACATCGACAACACCACCGTCAACGGCATGCTCAGCTATGCCCTGGGCGGGCACAAGGTCAGCGCCGCCTGGCAGCAGCTGTCTGGCGAAAGTGCCTTCCCGTATGTAGATGGCGCCGACCCGTACCTGGTCAACTTCGTCCAGATCAACGACTTCGCCGGTGCCGACGAACGCTCCTGGCAGGCGCGCTACGACTACAACTTCGCCGCGCTCGGCGTACCGGGCCTGACCTTCATGACCCGTTATATCAGCGGTGACAACGTCAGCCGTGCTGCCGGTGGCGAAGGCAAAGAGTGGGAACGCAACACCGAACTGAAGTACGTGGTACAAAGCGGCCCGTTGAAGAACGTCGCCGTGCGCCTGCGCAACGCCACCTTCCGCTCCAACTTCGCCCGTGACGCGGATGAAGTGAGGCTGTTGGTCAGCTACAGCGTGGCGCTGTGGTAACCCCATAGCGGTAATCCAATAACAACAACGCTCACGGAGATCGACGATGACCTTTTCACTGCGCCGCCTCGTCCTCGCTACCGGCTGCCTGCTGTTGGCCGGCAACGCCCTCGCTGCAGAACCGAAACGCCCCGAATGCATCGCACCCGCCTCCCCTGGCGGTGGCTTCGACCTGACCTGCAAGCTGGTGCAAAGCGCACTGGTACAAGAAAAAATCCTCAGCAAGCCGATGCGCGTCACCTACATGCCCGGCGGTGTCGGCGCGGTCGCGTACAACGCCGTGGTCGCCCAGCGCCCGGCAGACGCCGGCACGCTGGTGGCCTGGTCCAGCGGCTCACTGCTTAACCTGGCCCAGGGCAAATTCGGCCGTTTTGACGAAAACGCGGTGAAATGGCTGGCTGCCGTCGGCACCAGCTACGGTGCCATCGCGGTGAAAAGCGACTCGCCCTACAAGACACTTGATGACCTGGTCGCAGCGCTGAAGAAAGACCCGAGCAAGGTCGTGATCGGTTCCGGCGGTACCGTCGGCAGCCAGGACTGGATGCAGACCGCGTTGATCGCCAAGGCCGCAGGCATAAACCCGCGCGACCTGCGCTACGTGGCCCTGGAGGGCGGCGGCGAAATCGCCACGGCATTGCTGGGCGGCCATATCCAGGTCGGCTCTACCGACATTTCCGACTCCATGCCGCACATCCAGAGCGGCAACATGCGCATCCTCGCGGTGTTCTCTGAAAACCGCCTGGACGAGCCGGAAATGAAAGACATTCCTACTGCCAAGGAGCAGGGCTACGACATCGTCTGGCCGGTGGTGCGCGGTTTCTACCTGGGGCCAAAAGTGAGCGACGAGGACTACGCCTGGTGGAAGGCCTCGTTCGACAAGATGCTGGCCTCCGAGGACTTCGCCAAGCTGCGAGACCAGCGCGAGCTGTTCCCGTTCGCCATGACCGGCGAAGAGCTGGACGGCTATGTGAAGAAGCAAGTGGCTGACTACAAGGCACTGGCCAAGGAATTCGGCCTGATCCAGTAAGCCTGTCGGACTCACCACCACCCCTGTGGGCGCGGCCTTGTGTCGCGATCGGGCGCGAAGCGGCCCCTGGCAAAGCCGATACGATGCTTCGGACTGATCGCATCGGCAGGTTTAGCGGCCGCTTCGCGCCCGATCGCGACACAAGGCCGCGCCCACAGGATGTGCATTTCACTTGAGCAATCCCAGCGAGGATTCCCCAATGATCCTTCAACGCATTTTCGCCCTGGCCCTGCTGGCGGTGTGTGCCGCCCTGGCCGTGATGGCCTGGCCCTATCAGGCTGCATTCTCCTATGAACCGGTGGGCCCGCGCGCTTACCCGCTGCTGGTGCTCGGCCTGATGGGGCTGGGCCTGCTGTACCTGGTGTTCCGCCCAACGCCCATCGTGCGCAAGGATGACGAACCGGAGCTGGACCGCGAGACCCTGATCAAGATCACCGCCTGTGTCGGCCTGCTGATCGTCTTCGCCGCCACTTTCGAAGCGCTCGGCTTCATCCTCAGCGCCATCCTGGTCGGCCTGCCCATGGCTCGGCTGTACGGTGGCCGCTGGCTGCAAAGCGCCATTGTGGTGGCCGGCATGAGCATTTTCCTCTACTGGCTGTTCGACCGTGTGATGGACGTGCCACTGCCCCTTGGCCTGCTGAGCGTACTGGAGAACTGACATGGATACCTTGAGCTACCTGGGCCAGGGCTTCGGCATTGCCCTGTCCCCCTACAACCTGGTCACCGCCCTCTCCGGCACCTTGATCGGCACCGTGGTCGGCCTGCTGCCGGGCCTGGGCCCGATCAACGGCGTGGCCCTGCTGATCCCCATCGCCTTTGCCCTCGGCCTGCCGCCGGAATCGGCGCTGATCCTGCTGGCCGCGGTGTACCTGGGCTGCGAATATGGCGGGCGTATCAGCTCGATCCTGCTGAACATCCCAGGCGAAGCCTCGACCGTGATGACAACCCTGGACGGCTACCCGATGGCTCGCCAAGGACTGGCAGGCGTCGCGCTGTCGCTGTCGGCCTGGAGCTCGTTCATCGGCGCCTTGATCGCCACCTGCGGCATGGTGTTGTTCGCCCCACTGCTGGCGAAATGGGCCATCGCCTTCGGCCCGGCGGAGTATTTTGTGCTGATGGTGTTCGCCATCGTCGCGCTGGGTGGCATGGCCGGTGACAAACCACTGAAAACCTTCATTGCCGCTCTAATCGGCTTGTTCCTGTCGGCGGTCGGCATCGACGCCAACAGCGGCGTGTACCGCTTCACCGGTGACAGCGTGCACCTGGCCGACGGTATTCAGTTCGTGGTGCTCGTGCTGGGCCTGTTCTCCGTCAGCGAAATCCTCCTGCTGCTGGAAAAGACCCACCATGGCCACCAAGCGGTCAAGGCTACCGGCCGCATGCTGTTCAACTTCAAGGAAGCGGCCTCGGTGTTCCTGGTCAACATCCGTTGCGGCCTGCTCGGTTTCATCATGGGTGTTCTACCCGGCGCCGGCGCAACGCTGGCCAGCGCCGTGGCCTACATGACCGAGAAACGCATGGCCGGGGAAAGCGGCAAGTTCGGCAAAGGCGATGCCCGCGGCCTGGCAGCGCCGGAAACGGCCATTGGTGCGTCCTGCTGTGGCGCCCTGGTTCCGATGCTGACCCTGGGCGTACCGGGCTCTGGCACCACGGCTGTGATGATCGGCGCCCTGACCCTGTACAACATCACCCCTGGCCCACTGCTGTTCGAACAGCAGCCAGATATCGTCTGGGGCCTGATCGCCTCGCTGTTCGTCGCCAACATCATGCTGGTGATCCTCAACATCCCGATGATCCGCATCTTCACCCGCATCCTCGCCGTGCCAAACTGGGCGCTGGTGCCGGTGATCGCCATCATCACCGCGATCGGCGTTTACGCCGTGCATGCCACTACCTTCGACCTGTTCCTCATGGTCGGTATCGGCATCATGGGCTACATCCTGCGCAAGCTGGACTTCCCTCTGTCGCCGATTCTGCTGGGCTTCATCCTCGGCGGGCTGATGGAGCAAAACCTGCGTCGGGCGCTGTCGATCTCCAACGGTGAACTGGGCATCCTCTGGTCCAGCCCGATCAGCATGGGCGTCTGGGCGCTGGTAGTGCTGATGCTCGCCCTGCCGCTGCTGCGCATCTGGCGCAAACGCAGCCTGCAGCGCCGGGCCCTGGCCGATGCCTGATCGGTCGTTGCCATTGTTCGTCGCGACCGGGCTGGTCGGCCTTGCTGGCGGTTTTGCCGCCAGCAAGGTCGGCTGGCCTTTGCCATGGATGGTCGGTTCATTGCTGGCGATCATCCTGGTGCGCTGCCTGACGCGTTGGCAGCTTTCGGAAATCCCCAACGGCCGCAAGTGCGGGCAGTGGATCATCGGCATCGGTATTGGCCTGCACTTCACCCCTGCGGTGATTGAGCAGGTGGCCAGCCATTTCGCGCTGATCTTCTTCGGTGCGTTGTTCACCACCCTGTCCAGCGTGATCGGCGTATGGCTGCTGCGGCGAACCGGCGAAGACCGCGCCACCGCGTTCTTCGCCAGCATGCCTGGAGGTTCGGGAGAGATGGTCAACCTTGGGGCGCGCAATGGCGCGGTGCTCAGCCAGGTGGCGGCAGCGCAGAGCTTGCGTGTGCTGGCAGTGGTGCTGTGCGTGCCGGCGCTGTTCAAGTTTCTGCTGGGTGACGGGGTACCACTGAACCACACCGGTAGCGTGAGCTGGGGCTGGCTGGCATTGATTGCGCCCTTGGGTGTTGCCGTTGCCTTGCTCTGGCAGCGCTTGCGCCAGCCCAACCCCTGGCTGTTCGGGCCATTGCTGGTCGCGGCTACGGTCAGCCTGGCCGGCAACCTGCAGATCGCCCTGCCCAATGGCGCCAGCCAGATCGGCCAGTGGCTCATCGGCAGCGGCCTGGCCTGCCACTTCAACCGCGCGTTCTTCCGCCGCGCACCGTCGTTCCTGGGGCGCACCTTGATGGCCACGGCGTTGTGCATGGCGATTGCCGGCAGTGCCGCGTGGGTGCTGAGCATGATGACTGCACTGGACTTGCGTTCGCTGACACTGGGGATGATGCCTGGCGGGATCGCCGAAATGAGCCTCACGGCCGAAACGTTGCAATTGTCAGTGCCGCTGGTGACGGCGCTGCAGGTGATGCGCCTGATCCTGGTGTTGTTTCTGGCAGAACCGCTCTTCCGGTTGTGGGACAACAGGCATTCGAGCTGCAAGTACCCTGAAGATAGATAGTTACCACTTGCCCAATGCCCGGGTGAATAGAGTCGGATTGCTGCCCTGATCGCCAGCCAACCCACACTTCCCGGCATTCAAGAGGTAATGATGAAAGTCCGTCTTTCTTGCAACTATCGCTCGGCTATTGCCTGGGCATGCCTTGCCATCAGCGCAGGCAGCCTTGCCGCAGAGTCACCTGCCCCCGTCCAGATCAACGTCGTGGCTATCAATGATCTTCACGGCTACCTGGAACCCAACCCCCAGGACTACGCCGGCGCGCAAGGCGCTACCCGCCTGACCTACGGCGGCATCGCCACACTCGGCGCCATGCTCGATGAACTGCGAACGCAGGACCCCGATCTGCTGTTCATCGGGGCTGGCGACTTGATAGGGGGCAGCCCCGCCATTTCTGCGCTGTGGGCTGACGAGCCTGTGCTTGAGGCCTTGAACGCGATGGGCATGATTGTCAGCGCATCCGGGAACCACGAACTGGATGCAGGCAAGGCCGAGTTTCTTCGTCAGATCCACGGAGGATGCGAGTCAACGCGCCCTGAAAAGGCCTGCACGTTTCGCGGCAATTATCCAGGAAGTGGCTTCCCTTACATAGCGTCCAACCTGATCGATACCACCACGGGCGAGCGCTTGCTACCGGCCTATCACATTCAAGAGGTGAAAGGGGTCAAGATAGCGTTCGTCGGTGCCGTGCCACGCAACATGGAAAAAGTGGTCTCGGCCAGAGCATTCGCAGGGCTCAAAGCCACAGATGAAGCGCAAGCCATCAATGACGTGATTCCGGAGCTCAAGGCCAAAGGCGTCAATGCAATCATTGCGGTCATGCACCAGGGAGGGGATACGGTCGAGCCGTTCGACACGCAGGATTGCAGCCAGCTGAGTGGCGCGGTCGTCGACGTGGCGAAGCGGCTGGATCCCGCGGTAGATGCTGTCATCAGCGGTCACTCGCATGCCAGCTATCAATGCAAGGTGGGTGACCTGAGCATCACTCAGGCTGGCAAATACGGCCACTTCCTGACTCAGTTGAAGTTGCAGGTAACGCCAGGCACCCATCACGTCACGAACATCACCGCCCGCAATATTCCTGCTGACCCACAGAACTACCTGCCGAATGCCAAGTTGACGAGTTTGCTGGAGGAAGTGCGTCAGCGGTCCGGGGAAAAATTGCTCGAACCCATAGGACGCATCTCGACGGCAGAACTTGACCGCAAAGAAAATGCCGCCGGTGAAACAACCTTGGGGAACCTGGTCACGGATGCCCAATTGGCCATGACCCAGGCGTTTCAGACACAAGTTGCCTTTCTCAACCTGGGTGGGCTGCGCAGTGATCTTATCCAGCCTGCCGATAGCGACCTGACCTACGAACAATTATTTGCCGTACAACCGTTCAATAACCCACTGGTGGTTCAGGAACTGACAGGCAAGCAGATTACCGAACTGCTCAACCTTCAATGGAACAGGGGCAGTTTCAATCCGCTGCAAGTATCGAAGGGTTTCCATTATGAATGGGATGGTTCACGGCCTGTCGGCAGCCGTGTCGTCGAGGGCAGTGTGCGTCTTCACGGCAAACCCGTTGAGCCGTTGACCCATTATCGCGTCGTCAGCAACCTGTTCCTGGCCGATGGTGGCGGTGGCTTGGCCACTTTCAAAGAAGGAAGGCGACGCCAGGACACCGGCATCTCCGACCTGGAAGCCTTGGTGGCGTATGTGCGCCAGAACCATGAGCGGGGTATTGCAATTGGCCAGCGCAGCGAGCCGCGCATCAGCATGACGCCCTGAGCGATTGCGTACCCCACCCCGGTTTCTCACAGCGGGGGCAGTGCCCAGTCGATGGGCCCGAGCCCCCGCTGCTCGAGGAAGCTGTTGGTACGGCTGAAATGCCCGCAACCGATGAACCCGCGATACGCCGACAGCGGCGAAGGATGGACCGACTTCAGTACCAGGTGCTTGGTACCGTCGATCAGCTTCTGCTTGCTCTGTGCATGCGCCCCCCATAGCAGGAATACCACGTTCGGGCATTGCTCACTGACCACTTGAATGATCCGGTCGGTAAACAATTCCCAGCCTTTCTTGGCATGCGACGCGGCATTGGCGCGCTCGACGGTCATGGTCGTGTTGAGCAACAGAACGCCTTGTTCTGCCCAGCTCTGGAGGTAGCCGTGGCTGGGGATCGGGATGTTCAGGTCGCGCTGCAGCTCCTTGTAGATATTGACCAGCGACGGCGGCGTGGCCACGCCCGGTTGCACCGAAAAGCACAGGCCATGGGCCTGCCCCGGCCCGTGATACGGGTCCTGACCGAGGATGACCACCTTCACCTGGCCCAACGGTGTCGAATTGAGCGCATTGAAGATCAGCGGCCCTGGCGGGTAGATCTCCTTGCCGGCAGCGTACTCGCCACGCAGGAACTCGCGCAGCTGGTGCATGTAAGGCTGGTCAAATTCACCGCGCAATGCGGCCTTCCAGCTGGGTTCGAGTTTGATGCGATCGTCGTCAGTCATGGGGCCTTCCATAAACAATGGCGCGACACTAGGTAAGCCCTTCGCGCTTGTCAAACGATCCGACCGACGACCGGCATGATTGGCCAGGCAAGCCATACTTGGGCGATGACTTGCGAGAGGTAGTCCATGACCATTCACTGCGAGGTACTCACCGGCGTCGATGGCGCCCGCATCGGCATCGCCACCCTGGATGCGCCCAAGGCGCTCAACGCCCTGAACCTGCCAATGATCGAGGTGCTGGGCGAACAACTGCATGCCTGGGCCCGCGACCCGGGTATCGTCTGCGTGCTGCTGCGCGGCAACGGGGCGAAAGCCTTTTGCGCAGGCGGCGATGTCCGTGCGCTGGCGCAAGCCTGCCGCGACCACCCCGGCAGTGTCCCACCGCTGGCGGCCTCCTTCTTCGCCGCCGAATACCGCCTGGACTTTGCCCTGCACACCTACCCCAAACCGTTGCTGTGCTGGGGCCATGGGCATGTGCTGGGTGGCGGCATGGGGCTGCTGCAAGGCGCTAATGTACGTATCGTCACACCCAGCAGCCGGCTGGCCATGCCGGAAATCAGCATCGGCCTGTACCCTGACGTAGGCGCCAGTTGGTTCCTGGCCCGGCTGCCGGGCAAGCTGGGTTTGTTCTTCGGCCTGACCGGTGCGCCGATCAATGCCCGCGATGCCCTTGACCTGGGCCTGGCTGACCGTTTTCTGGGCGAGCACCAGCAAGAGGCCTTGATCGAGGAGTTGGTACAACTCAACTGGCAGGAGCAGACCGCCATACAACTGAACAGCTTGCTCAAGGCCGAGCAGCATCGTGCCTGCGCCGAGCTGCCTGATGCCCAGTGGCTGCCACGACGGCATGAGATCGATCAGTTACTCGACGTGGCGGATGCGGCTTCAGCCTGGCGCGCGCTGGAAAGGCTCAAGCAGCATGACGACCCATTGCTAGCAGATGCCGGCCACCGTCTGCATGAGGGTTGCCCGCTGACGGCGCATCTGGTCTGGGAGCAGATCCGCCGGGCGCGGTACCTGTCGTTGGCGCAAGTGTTCCAGATGGAATACAGCATGAGCCTGAACTGTTGCCGCCACCCTGAATTCAGTGAAGGCGTGCGCGCTCGCCTACTGGACAAAGACAACCAGCCGCGCTGGCACTGGCCTGATGTGGCGCAAGTGCCGGCGGCGGTAGTCGAGGCGCATTTTGCCAAGGCGTGGGAAGGGCGGCACCCATTGGCGGATGTGGGTTAGCCTGCTGATCCGGGGGCTGCTTTTCAGCCCCCGCCTCCGCTCAGCTAGCGCTGCCAGTTCCCTCCTCGCTCCTGCCCGCGCCGCCCGTCCCAACGCCCGCGGTCGTCAACCTGCCGGTTGGAGTGCCGGTCGCCCTGCCGGTAACGCTGGCTGTCATTGCGATAGTCATGGCGATCCCGGTCCTGCCGGTAATCTTGCCGCTGGCGATTGCCGTAGTCATAGCGCGGGTTGCCATGCCACTGGTTCATCCGCGGCTGTGAATAGGGCCGGTAATGGGGCACAGGGGCCGACCGATTGTAGTAACGGGGAGCAGGCTGATAGTAGTAGCGCGGTGCAGGCGCCACATAGTAACGGTCATAGCGGTAATACCCCGGCGCCACATAGCGGTCGGAGGAGTAGTAGTCCGAACGGTAGTAGCCCCCGCGCTCATGGTACGGGGCGCAGGCCGAAGTCATCAGCCCCAGCAGGGTGATCAACAGGATTCGATAGGACATGGCGGCCTCCTGGACCGCTGGAGTGCCCGAACAGCGGCGCTGGCGAGCGTCGAGACGAGATGCGTCAATCGACACTGACTAAGACAGCGGCGCGCAGGTGCAGTGCCATTTCTGCAATAACTTGATACAGGTGAAATAACCCTGAAAAACTTGCAGTCATTTGTCGGCCATCTCACTAGAATAAGCGGCTCGGCACACATCACGGGAAGATCATGCCCTTACGTTCCGCTCTGTTCTCGCAACGCTCGCTGATCGTTACCCTGCTCGTGTTACTGGCCTGCGGCTTCCTGGCCACCTCGCTGCTCAGCTACTTCTCCTCGCGCAGCGCCATCCGCGACGGCATCATCAATACCGAATTGCCGCTGACCTCCGACACTGTCTACTCGGAAATCCAGAAAGACCTGATCCGCCCGGTGCTGATCGCCTCGATGATGGCCCAGGACACCTTCCTGCGCGACTGGGTGCTGTCCGGCGAGCAGGATACCGAACGCATGACCCGCTACCTGAGCGAGGTCATGGGCAAGCAGGACATCTTCACGTCCTTTTTCGTGTCCGATCGCACGCGGACCTACTACCAGGCCAAAGGCGTGCTCAAGCACGTCGAACCAGGCACCTGGCGTGATGCCTGGTATTTCCGTCTGCGTGAACTCAAGGCCCCTTATGAGATCAACGTCGATCTGGACATGGCCAACCAGGACAGCCTGACCGTGTTCATCAACTACCAGGTGCACGACTACCAGCAGCGCTTCATCGGCGCGGCAGGCGTAGGGCTGAGCGTATCGTCGGTGGTCAAGCTGATCGATCAGTACCAACGCCGCTACCAGCGCGCGGTGCTCTTCACGGATGCCAAAGGCAAGGTGCTGTTGACCGGCTCGGAGGGTGGTCCGCATGGTTTGCAAGTTGGCCAGCCACTCAGCGACAACCCTGATCTGAAAGCCATGCTGGCCGAGCAACGGGTGCCGGGCGAAGGCAGCCACGAGTACCATGACAGCGAAAACCACAGCCACTTTCTCAACGTTCGTCACCTGCCCGAACTGGACTGGTACCTGTTGGTGGACAAACGCGAAACCGGCGTCCTCGACCGCATTCGCCACGCGCTGTACCTGAACCTGGCGATCTGTACGATGATCACACTGGTGGTGCTGGCACTGGTGCATGCCATGGTCCGCCGCCACCAGGCCAGCACCGAAGCCTTGGCCACGCTCGACAGCCTCACCGGCTTGCACAACCGGCGCAGCTTCGACCTGCTCGCCGCCCAGGCGCTGCGAGAAGCCCGGCGCGACAGTAGCCCTCTGGTGGCCTTGCTGATTGATCTGGACCACTTCAAGGCACTGAACGACAACCACGGCCACCTGGCAGGTGACGAAGTGCTACGCCAATTCGCCAATGTGCTGCAAGGCAGCCTGCGTCAGTCAGATATACTGTGCCGCTGGGGCGGTGAGGAATTCATCGTGCTGCTGCGCGAAGCTGAAGGCGTCCAGGCCATCGAGGTGGCGGAAAAGATCCGGCGACGCACCGAACAGCTGACCTTCAGTTACGACAACCAGCCGCTGCGACTGACCACCAGCATCGGCCTGAGCAGCCTGCAACCGGGGGATACCCTGCACGCCCTGCTGACCCGCGCCGACCGCGCGCTTTATCGTGCCAAGCAGGCTGGCCGCAACCGCGTCTGCAGTGAAACCCGCCATGAATGACAAGCAACACTGCCCCGCTTGCGGTGCCCTCAACCAGTGCAGCCTGGCCGACCCACGCCGTGCCACCCAGGCGTGTTGGTGCTACAGCGTGACCATCGACCCGGCCGTGCTTCAGGCCCTGCCCGATGAACTGCGTAACAAGGCCTGTCTGTGCCCGCGCTGCGCCGCCGTTGAAGAACAGCTCCGTCCATCCGCTGCCCACTGATCGTTGCCATGCGCCTTGACCGTTTCCTCGCCAACCTGCCCAGCTACAACCGCCAGCAAGTTCGCCTGATGCTGGCGCAAGGCCGCGTGCGGGTGGACGGCAAGGTCGCCAGTGACCCGCTGACCGATGTGCGTGAATTCAGCCGCGTAGAGCTGGACGAGCAACTGCTGCAGGCCGGCCGTCCGGCCCGCTACCTGATGCTGTACAAGCCCACTGGCTGCGTAAGCGCCACCCACGATCCGCAGCACCGTACCGTTCTCGACCTGCTGCCCACGGCGTTGCGAGATGACCTGCACATAGCCGGGCGCCTGGATTTCAACACCACCGGCCTGATGATCCTGACCAACGATGGCCAGTGGTCACGGCGCCTGACCCAGCCTGCTACCAAGCTGCCCAAGCATTATCTGGTGGACACCGAGGACGAGATTGGCGAGCACTATGTGGCCAAGTTTCGCGAGGGTTTCTATTTTGCCTTCGAAGACCTCACCACCCAACCAGCCCAGCTGGAGATCCTCGGCCTCCACCGAGCCCGGTTGGCAATCGTCGAGGGGCGGTACCACCAGGTCAAACGCATGTTCGGGCACTTCAACAACAAGGTGGTGGGGCTGCATCGGGAGAGCATGGGAGCGATCCGGCTGGATCCGGGGTTGGCGCCGGGGGAGTATCGTGAACTGACGGCCAATGAGATAGCCACTGTCCAGGCGTGACAGACAGCCCGTGTCGTCACACGACCGCTCAGCGACAAAAGTCACATTACTTACCGAACGGCACTTGCGCGATCCCCAACCCACTGCTTGAATCCAAATCGTCAGTCTGCATGTGACTACCAAGTCACACCTGCAGCCGATGACACTTTTTGCCGGCCACCCAAAGCCTAGATGCCTTGGGGCACGGCAAATTGCCCGCCAAAAACAATACCGTCGACGCACGTGCCAAGGATCGACACAGGGCCCCCGGTTTATCTTCAGGCAAATGCCTACCTGTCATAAAGAACGTGCACCCTAGGTGACGCGAATACCCTTTTTGCGCCAGGAGTCGATGACATGAGGCCAGAAATCGCTGTACTTGATATCCAAGGTCAGTATCGGGTTTACACGGAGTTCTATCGCGCGGATGCGGCCGAAAATACGATCATCCTGATCAACGGCTCGCTGGCCACCACGGCCTCGTTCGCCCAGACGGTACGTAACCTGCACCCACAGTTCAACGTGGTTCTGTTCGACCAGCCGTATTCAGGCAAGTCCAAGCCGCACAACCGTCAGGAACGGCTGATCAGCAAGGAGACCGAGGCGCATATCCTCCTTGAGCTGATCGAGCACTTCCAGGCAGACCACGTGATGTCTTTTTCGTGGGGTGGCGCAAGCACGCTGCTGGCGCTGGCGCACCAGCCGCGGTACGTGAAGAAGGCAGTGGTGAGTTCGTTCTCGCCAGTGATCAACGCGCCGATGCGCGACTATCTGGACCGTGGCTGCCAGTACCTGGCCGCCTGCGACCGTTATCAGGTCGGCAACCTGGTCAATGACACCATCGGCAAGCACTTGCCGTCGCTGTTCAAACGCTTCAACTACCGCCATGTGAGCAGCCTGGACAGCCACGAGTACGCACAGATGCACTTCCACATCAACCAGGTGCTGGAGCACGACCTGGAACGTGCGCTGCAAGGCGCGCGCAATATCAACATCCCGGTGCTGTTCATCAACGGCGAACGCGACGAGTACACCACAGTGGAAGATGCGCGGCAGTTCAGCAAGCATGTGGGCAGAAGCCAGTTCAGCGTGATCCGCGATGCGGGCCACTTCCTGGACATGGAGAACAAGACCGCCTGCGAGAACACCCGCAGTGTCATGCTGGGGTTCCTCAAGCCAACCGTGCGTGAACCCCGCCAACGTTACCAACCCGTGCAACAGGGGCAGCATGCATTTGCCATCTGAGCGGCTCGGCGCCTTGTAGCCAATACCCGCAGGCCACGGGGCGCCGACAAGCTTTTTTATAACTTGGGCTTCTAATTCGCTGAAGGTTCTGGTAAAAAGTCGAGCTCAGATGCGGGTATAGTTTAGTGGCAAAACGAAAGCTTCCCAAGCTTTAGTTGAGGGTTCGATTCCCTCTACCCGCTCCACATCGCATTCCCGCATGGCGTTCCAGCAACGTCATCGCAGTCAAAAGGAGCCTTGGCTCCTTTTTTCGTTTTTCACCCTGCCTTGACCTGGCCCATGGCCATTTACCCACCGATCCGCTTCAATGCGCATCGGGCCTTTGCGTGCGCAAGCGAAACGGCTTGTGGCGGGTAGGCTCAATGGATTCGTGAAACCATTCGAAAGGACAACGCATGTTTCTCTCCCGCTGGTTACCGGGCCTTGCCAACCTGCTGCACTACCGCCGTGAATGGTTCCACGCCGATCTGCAAGCGGGCCTGTCGGTAGCCGCAATCCAGATTCCCATTGCCATTGCCTATGCGCAGATCGTCGGGCTGCCGCCGCAATATGGCCTGTACGCCTGTGTGCTACCGATGATGGTCTATGCGCTGATCGGTAGCTCGCGCCAGCTGATGGTCGGCCCCGACGCCGCCACCTGCGCGATGATCGCCGGTGCCGTGGCACCGCTGGCCATGGGTGACCCGCAGCGCATCGTCGAACTGTCGGTGATCGTCACCGTACTGGTCGGCGTGATGTTGATTGCCGCAGGCCTGGCGCGCGCCGGGTTCATCGCCAGCTTCTTCTCGCGGCCGATCCTGATCGGCTACCTCAATGGTATCGGCCTGAGCCTGATCGCCGGGCAGCTGTCCAAGGTAGTGGGCTTCCAGATCGAGGGCGACGGTTTCATCCTCAGCCTGATCAACTTCTTCCAGCGCCTGGGGGAAATTCACTGGGTCACATTGATCATCGGCCTGGCCGCCCTGGGCCTGCTCATCTGGCTGCCACGGCGCTACCCGCGCCTGCCCGCAGCCCTCACGGTAGTGGCGCTGTTCATGCTGCTGGTTGGCCTGTTCGGCCTCGACCGCTTCGGCGTTGCCGTCCTTGGGCCGGTACCTGCAGGCATCCCGCAACTGGCCTGGCCACACAGCAACCTGGCGGAAATGAAGAGCCTGCTGCGCGACGCCCTGGGTATCGCCACCGTCAGCTTCTGCAGCGCCATGCTTACCGCACGCAGCTTTGCCGCCCGGCATGGCTACGCGATCAACGCCAACCACGAATTCGTCGCCCTGGGCGTGAGCAACCTGGCGGCCGGGATTTCCCAGGGCTTTGCCATCAGCGGTGCCGACTCGCGCACTGCAGTCAACGACATGGTCGGTGGCAAAAGCCAGCTGGTGGGCATCATCGCGGCACTGGTGATTGCCCTGATCCTGCTGTTCTTCACCGCACCCATGGCCTGGATCCCGCAGGCTGCGCTGGGCGCCGTGCTGCTGATGGCTGGCTGGGGGCTGATCGACATCAAATCGCTGGGGCATATCCGGCGTCTAAGCCGCTTCGAGTTCTGGCTGTGCCTGCTGACCACGGCGGGCGTACTGGGCCTGGGCGTGCTGCCCGGCATCGTGTTTGCCGTGACCCTGGCAATCCTGCGCCTGCTTTACAGCATCTACCAGCCCACCGATGCCGTACTGGGCTGGTTGCCGGGCACCGAAGGCCAGGTGGACATCCGCAAGTTCAAAGACGCCCGCACCGTGCCTGGCCTGGTGGTGTACCGCTTCGACGACGCCATCCTGTTCTTCAATGCCGACTACTTCAAGATGCGCCTGCTTGAAGCCGTGCAAAGCCAGGAGCAGCCTAAAGCCGTGCTGTTCGATGCCGAAGCGGTAACCAGCATTGATGTCAGCGGCATCGCCGCCCTGCGCGAAGTGCGTGACACCCTGGCGGCTCAAGGCATCCTCTTCGCCATCGCCCGCGCCCGCGGCACCTTCCTGCGCATGCTGGTGCGCTCGGGGATGGCGCGGGACATGGAAGAAAAACTGCTATTCGGCTCGGTACGCGCGGGGATTCGTGCGTACCGCGTGTGGCGCAACCGAAACCACAGTGTGCAAGTGACCGAACAGGGTTGAGCGGCTTTCATCCTGTTCAACGTGCTGCGCCTGTGCTGGCCCTTTCGCGGATAAACCCGCTCCTATGTATGGACTTGCAGGGGCGGTTTTACCCGCGAAAGGGCCAGCACAGACAACACAAAACCATCGCCCTGACACCAACCCTCGCACACCTCGCATGACATGCTAAAGTCGCCCCGTTCCCCGCACCACCCAACGGACCCAGCATGCCCGCACTTGATGCCACCCTTACCCCCTGGCCAGAACTCGCCGCCCGCCACCCCTGCGACGCCCTGCTGCTGGGCAATGGCGCAAGCCGCGCAGTATGGAAGCCGTTCGGCTACTTCTCGCTGTTCGAGCAAGCGCAACGCGCAGGCCGCAAGAAAGGCCTGGCGGTCAGTGACCAGGCACTGTTCAAGTCCTTGGGCACGGAACTGTTCGAGCCGGTGCTCAGCGCCCTCAACACCACCGTGCGTACCAATGCCGCACTGGCCATCAACTCCACCGCGCCGCTGAACCGCTACTACTCGATCAAGGAAGCGTTGATTCACGCCGTGCGCACGGTGCATCTGCCCTGGCCGCTGATGCCGAAGGCCACACTGGCAACCCTCAATCAGGCGCTGCGCGCCTATCGAAGCGTCTACACCAGCAACTACGACCTGCTGCTGCCATGGGCCGTGCAGCACGCCCCGAATGGCTTCGCCGAACTGTTCGACGAACAAGGCTATTTCGACGTGCGACGCACCGGCAGCGAAGGTACCCGGGTGCTGCACCTGCATGGCGGCCTGCACCTGCTCAAGCTGCCCGACGGCACCACCCGCCAGCGCAGCGCTGAAAGCGCCGAACTGCTCGATGGGTTTGCCGTGAATATCCCGGGTGAAGTACCGCTGTTCGTCAACGAAGACCGCAGCGACGAGAAACTGCGCGCTATCCGCAACTCGGACTATCTGAGCTGGTGCCTGGGGCAGCTGGCGCAGGAAAACCAAGGGATATGCCTGTTCGGGCAGCATCTGGACAGCAGTGACCGGCACCTGCTCGACGCTGTGCGCCAAGCCCGTCCGCAACAGCTATCCATTGCCATTCGGCCGCTGGGCGAGGCGTCGGTGATCAATCAGAAGCAGCATTTTGCAGATCGTTTCGGAGATTTGCCGGGGACGGTGCTGCATTTCTTCGATGCCAGCACCCATCCGTTGGGGCAGGCAGCATTGGCTATCGAAGTGCCCTCTGCTCAGCGCTGACAAGGTGCCCGGCAGGCGTAACGGTGGGGGCGTCAGAGCAACCCATCCGCGCGCAACAACGTTTCCAGGCAATGCTCCTGCACCCCATAGAACGCCTTGAGCTGGGCAATCTTCTCCAGCAACGCCCCGTTATCCCCCGCCTGCCGCCGCTTCACCGCAAGAATCATCTTGTTCTTGTTGGTGTGTTCCAGCGAGATGAACTCGAACACCTTGGTTTCATAGCCACAGGCTTCCAGGTACAGCGCGCGCAGGCTGTCGGTCAGCATTTCGGCCTGCTGGCCCAGGTGCAGGCCATACTGCAGCATGGGTTGCAGCAACCCTGGGCTGTGCAATTGCGGGCGGATCTGCTTGTGGCAGCACGGCGAGCACATGATGATCGCGGCGTTGCAGCGGATGCCGGTGTGGATGGCGTAGTCAGTGGCGATGTCACAGGCATGCAAGGCGATCATCACCTCGATGGCCTCAGGCACCACGCTGCGTACATCACCACACTGGAACTCCAGGCCCGGGTGGTCGAGGCGTGCGGCCGCGGCGTTGCACAGGTCGACCATGTCCTGGCGCAGCTCCACGCCGGTCACCTGTGCGTCACGGCCCAGACTGTTGCGCAGGTAGTCATGCATGGCAAAGGTCAGGTAGCCCTTGCCCGAACCGAAGTCGGCCACCCGCAGCGCCTGTTCCGTCGACACCGGTGCATTGGTCAGGGCGTGATCGAAGACCTCGATGAATTTGTTGATCTGCTTCCACTTGCGTGACATGGACGGGATCAGTGCGCCTTGTGCGTCGGTCACACCGAGGTCACGCAGAAACGGCCGCGACAGTTCCAGATAACGCTTCTTCTCACGGTCATGCCCGCTGCCCGCATCGGCCACGCGCGGTGCCTGGGCACCGTGGCGCTGGAGCATCGGTTTGCCCTTCTTGCTGAAGGTCAACTGCACTTCGCCGTCAGCATCGAACAGGTGAGCATTGCGGAAGCTGTCTGGCAGCAGTTCGGCAACCAGCACCTGGGCCTGGTCCAGCGGCAGGTTGCGGGTGATGTCGCGGGTCTGGTGGCGGTAGACCAGCGACAGGCACGGCTGGCCCTTGACCTGCAACGGCTTGGCAATGATCCGTTGCAAGGTCTGGTCGGCACCGACATGGCGCGCCAGCACCAGCTTGACCAGGGTTTCGCCGTGCAGGGCGGCGTTCAGCAGGTCGAGAAACTGAGCGCGCGCATCTGGCGCGCTAGAGGCAGAAGTACTGGCGGACATGAAAAAGGGGGCCTTGGGTCGCGGAACGCCTATTCTAACGTGCCGCAAGCCCCCTGTGGGAGCGGGCTTGCCCGCAACACCGGCAAAGCCGGTGGCAGACACCGTGTCGCCTGATTCGCGGGCAAGCCCGCTCCTGCAGGGAATCCAGCAAGGCTGGGCGCTCGTTCAGTCGAGAATCACCAAGCGGTTGGGCAATTCGTTGCGGGCATGGGTTGGCGGCACGTGCTGGCTAAGCAGCTCGCCACACGCTTCGATGCACTCGACAAAGCCCTGCAAGGTGCGGCCCTGGCGCACCTGCTCGGCCAAGCGGGCACCGATGGCCGCGCGGGCTTCGGCATCCAGGCAGTGTTCGATACCCCGGTCGACCAGGATCTCCACATGCCGCTCCGCCTCGCTGACGAAAATCAGCACGCCCGTGGCGCCTGCTGTGCGCTGCAGGTTCTGCTCGCGAAACTGCTGGCGGGCCAGGCGCGAGGCACGCCAGCGGCGCAAGGCACGGGGGATCAGCCAGTCGGCCAGGCGCGGGTTGCGCAGCAGCAGGCACAAAACGACGAACAGCAGCACGTTGCCCATCAGCACGCCACGCACGCTGGGCCAAGCCAGCAGCCAGTGCAACAGACCAGGCACGGTCAGTGCCAGCACGGCGGCCCACAACAACGGCCAATACGCATAATCGTCGGCACGACGGGCAAGCACCGTCACCAGTTCGGCATCGGTACGCCGTTCGGCACGGGCAATGGCTTCGGCAATCTGCCGTTGATGGTATTCGTCGAAGGGGGTCATGCCGTCGGTCTCTTGAGCATTCTTATAGTTGTTATCCCGGCATTCGGGGCTTCATCCGCAGGCGACATATTCAGGCATAATCCGCCGCTGGAAGAATTGCCTGCAAATCGTACAACAATAGCCGCCTGAAAACTTCGGTCGCGCACGTATCACCGTGGATACGGCAGAGGCCCCAAAACGGAATTGATGATGAAACTGTCTTTGCTGGGCCTGGCCATGGGCCTTGCCAGTCAGGCGGCCCTCGCCGCCCCCACCGCCCCGCCCCTGCAGGACAAGCAGGCCTTCATCGAGCATCTGATCAGCCAGATGACCGAAGCCGAGAAAATCGGCCAGTTGCGCCTGATCAGCATCGGCCCGGAAATGCCCCGCGACAAGATCCGCGAGGAAATCGCCGCCGGCCGTATCGGTGGCACCTTCAACTCCCGCACGGCCCCCGAAAACCGGCCGATGCAGGACGCGGCCATGCGCAGCCGCCTGAAGATCCCGATGTTCTTCGCCTACGACACCGTCCACGGCGAGCGCACCATCTTCCCGATCGGCCTGGGCATGGCCGCTACCTGGGACATGGAGGCCGTCGCCAAGGTCGGCCGCACCGCCGCGATCGAAGCCTCGGCCGACGCCCTGGACATGACGTTCGCGCCAATGGTGGATATCGCCCGTGACCCGCGCTGGGGCCGCACCAGTGAAGGTTTCGGCGAAGACACCTACCTGACCTCGAGAATCGGCCAGGTAATGGTGCGCTCGTTCCAGGGCAGCAGCCCGGCCAACCCCGACAGCATCATGGCCATCGTCAAGCATTTCGCCTTGTATGGCGCCGTGGAAGGCGGGCGCGACTACAACACGGTCGATATGAGCCTGCCGAAAATGTACAACGACTACCTGCCACCCTATCGCGCCGCGCTCGATGCGGGTGCCGGTGGCGTGATGGTGGCGCTGAACTCGATCAACGGCGTACCGGCCACCTCCAACACCTGGCTGATGAACGACCTGCTGCGCAAGGAGTGGGGCTTCAAGGGCGTGACCATCAGCGACCACGGTGCCATCCAGGAGCTGATTCGCCACGGCGTCGCTCGTGATGGCCGTGAAGCCGCCAAGCTGGCGATCAAGGCCGGCATCGACATGAGCATGAACGATACCCTGTACGGCGAAGAGCTGCCGGGCCTGCTGAAGTCCGGCGAGGTGACCCAGCGCGAGCTGGACCAGGCGGTGCGTGAAGTGCTGGGTGCCAAGTACGACATGGGCCTGTTCAAGGACCCGTACGTGCGCATCGGCAAGGCCGAAACCGACCTGAAGGACTACTACGGCAACGACCGCCTGCACCGCGAAGCTGCGCGTGACGTGGCACGCCGCAGCCTGGTGCTGCTGGAAAACCGCAACCAGACCCTGCCGCTGAAAAAGACCGGCACCATTGCCTTGGTCGGCCCGCTGGCCGATGCCCCGATCGACATGATGGGCAGTTGGGCCGCCGACGGTAAGCCCGTTCACTCGGTGACCGTGCGCGAAGGCTTGCGCCGCGCCGTGGAGGGCAAGGCCAAGCTGGTCTACGCCAAAGGCTCCAACGTCACGGGCGACAAGGCGATCTTCGATTACCTGAACTTCCTCAACTTCGATGCCCCGGAAATCGTCGACGACCCACGCCCGCCTGCCGTGCTGATCGATGAAGCAGTCAAGGCGGCGAAGCAATCCGACGTCGTGGTCGCAGTGGTCGGCGAGTCCCGTGGCATGTCCCACGAGTCGTCGAGCCGCACCACCCTGGAGATCCCTGCCAGCCAGCGCGAGCTGATCAAGGCGCTCAAGGCCACCGGCAAACCGCTGGTGCTGGTGTTGATGAACGGCAGGCCGCTGTCGATCAGCTGGGAGCGCGAGCAGGCCGACGCCATCCTCGAAACCTGGTTCGCCGGCACCGAAGGCGGCAATGCCATCGCCGACGTGCTGTTTGGCGACTACAACCCCTCCGGCAAGCTGGCCATTACCTTCCCACGGTCGGTGGGGCAGATCCCGATGTACTACAACCACACCCGCATCGGCCGGCCGTTCACGCCGGGTAAGCCGGGCAACTACACCTCGCAATACTTCGAAGAACCCAACGGGCCGCTTTACCCGTTCGGCTATGGCTTGAGCTACAGCAGCTTCGAGCTGTCGGGCCTGAACCTGTCGAGCAAGGATCTCAAGCGCGGCGATACGCTGGAAGCCAAGGTAACGGTCAAGAACACCGGCAAGGTTGCAGGCGAGACGGTGGTGCAGCTGTACCTGCAGGATGTGTCGGCGTCGATGAGCCGCCCAGTGAAGGAGCTGAAAAACTTCCAGAAGCTGATGCTTGAACCGGGTGAAACCCGCACGTTGACCTTCCGCATCAGCGAGGACGACCTGAAGTTCTACAATGGCCAGTTGCAGCGGGTTGCCGAACCAGGGGAGTTCAATGTCCAGGTAGGGCTGGATTCCCAGGCGGTGCAGCAGCAGAGTTTTGAATTGCTTTGACTGAAAAAGGCCGCCTGTTCCGGCCTCTTCTCGGGTAAACCCGCGAAGAGGCCGGCCCCGTTATCCCACCACCGGATCCGCCCCCCGATGCCCTTTTCCGTTCGCGCCCTGCGTCTGGGGCTGATCACCCTGCTGATCGTGCTGGGTACCGCACTCAGCGCCGGCTGGGCCATGCACCAGGCCAAACGCCAGGCCATGGAAGACGACGCCAAGCGTGCCAGCCAGCAACTGGGCCTGTACGCCAACGCACTGCACACCCTGATCGATCGCTACCGTGCCCTCCCCGCCGTGCTGGCGCTGGACCCGGAGCTGATCGCAGCCTTGCGCGGCCCGGTCGACGAAAAGGTTCAGAACGCCCTGAACCTCAAGCTCGAACGCATCAATGGCGCCGCCAATTCCTCCACCCTCGAGCTGCTCGACCGCACCGGGCTGGCCATTGCCGCCAGCAACTGGCGGCTGCCCAGCAGCTACGTCGGCTCCAACTACGGCTTCCGACCCTACTTCAAGCAAACCCGCAACCAGGGCAGTGGCCGCTTCTATGCCGTGGGCGTGACCAGTGGCGTGCCGGGCTACTTCCTCGCCAGCGCGGTGAACGACGAGCATGGCCGATTCCTTGGCGCCATGGTGGTCAAGCTGGAGTTCCCCGAGCTGGAACGCGAATGGCGACAGGGCAACGATATCCTGTTGGTCAGCGACGCCCGCGGCATCACTTTCATCGCAAACCAGGATGGCTGGCGCTACCGCGAACTTCAGCCGCTCAGTGGCGCCGACCGTGCCGAGCTGGCCGAAACCCGTCAGTACGACAAGCAACCGCTGGTGCCGCTACACCATCAGGTGCTGACGCGGTTTGCCCCCTACAGCACCCTTAGCCGCGTGCAAGGCCCCGAGGGTAGTACCGAGTACCTGTGGGAAAGCCTGCCGCTGGAAGGCGAAAACTGGACCTTGCACCTGCTGCGCAAACCGCAGGTCGCTGCCGACGGTCGTAATGCCGCGCTTGGCGCCGCCGCCGTCTGGCTGAGCCTGGTGTTCGCCGCCCTTTTCGTCAGCCAACGCCTGCGCCTGGCACGCCTGCGCCAGCGCAGCCGGCAAGAACTCGAACGCCAGGTCGAGGAACGCACCCGTGAGCTGCGCACTGCCCAGGAGGGCCTGGTGCAATCAGCCAAGCTCGCCGCTCTCGGGCAGATGTCGGCAGCCATGGCCCACGAAATCAACCAACCGCTGACCACCCAGCGTATGCAGCTGGAAACCCTGCGCCTACTGCTTGACCATGGTCGCCATGACGAAGCGCGGCAAGCGCTGGAGCCACTGGAACAGATGCTCACGCGCATGGCAGCACTTACCAGCCACCTGAAAACCTTTGCCCGCAACAGCCCGATGGGCCTGCGCGAACGCCTTGACCTGGCAACCGTGGTCGACCAGGCCTTGCACCTGCTGGAGGCGCGCCTTCGCAACGAAGACGTGGAAGTGGCGCTGTACCTGGCACGCCCGGCCTGGGTACGCGGCGATGCCATTCGCCTGGAGCAGGTGCTGATAAACCTCCTGCACAATGCACTCGACGCCATGCTCGACAAGCGTTACAAACGCCTGGAGATCCGCATCGAACCCGACGGGGAGCTATGGCGCCTGAGTGTGCTCGACTCGGGTGGTGGCATTGCCGAAGCCGACCTGGCCAAGGTCTTCGACCCGTTCTTCACCACCAAACCGGTGGGGGAAGGGCTAGGGCTGGGCCTGGCCATTTCCTACGGCATCGTCCACGAGGCCGGCGGCCAGCTGCGGGCCGAAAACCTGCCTGGCGGCGCGCGCCTGAGCCTTACCCTGCCCCGTGACCTGGAGCCTGTATGTTGAATTCGGTGATCGTCGTCGATGATGAAGCCAGTATCCGCACTGCTGTCGAGCAATGGCTGAGTCTGTCTGGCTTCAGCGTGCAGTTGTTCGCTCACGCCGAAGCGTGCCTGGCACACCTGCCGCAGCACTTCCCTGGGGTGATCATCAGCGATGTGCGCATGCCGGGCATGGATGGCCTGCAATTGCTCGAACGCCTGCAGGCGAACGACCCCGACCTGCCCGTGATTCTGCTGACCGGTCACGGTGATGTACCGATGGCGGTAGAAGCCATGCGCATGGGGGCCTATGACTTCCTGGAAAAACCCTTTACGCCGCAAGACTTGCTGGGCAGCCTGCGCCGCGCCCTGGAAAAGCGCCAGCTGGTGCTTGAGAACCGCCGGCTCCACGAGCAGGCCGACCTCAAGTCACGCCTGGAAGTCACGCTTCTGGGCATGTCCCAGGGCCTGCAACAGCTGCGCCGGCAAGTGCTGGACCTGGCCGGCCTGCCGGTGAACGTGCTGATTCGCGGTGAAACCGGCAGTGGCAAGGAGCGGGTGGCCCGCTGCCTGCACGACTTTGGCCCCCGTGCCGCCAAGCCCTTTGTAGCCCTTAACTGCGCAGCCATCCCCGAGTCGTTGTTCGAGGCCGAACTGTTCGGCCATGAGAGCGGCGCCTTCACGGGCGCCCAGGGTAAACGGATCGGCAAGCTGGAATATGCCAACGGTGGCACCGTGTTCCTCGACGAAATCGAGAGCATGCCACTGGCCCAACAGGCCAAGCTGTTGCGGGTGATACAGGAGCAGAAGCTGGAGCGCCTGGGGGCCAACCAGAGCATCAGCGTGGACCTGCGCATCATTGCTGCGACCAAGCCCGACCTGCTCGAGGAGGCGCGTGCCGGGCGCTTCCGCGAAGACCTGGCCTACCGCCTGAACGTGGCCGAATTGCGCCTGGCACCGCTGCGCGAGCGGCGGGAGGACATACCGCTGCTGTTCGAACACTTTGCCCGTGCTGCAGGTGAAAAGCTGGGTCGCACCGCCCCGCCGCTATCGGCTGCACAGCTGGCGCAGCTGCTGTCACATGACTGGCCTGGCAACGTGCGTGAGCTGGCCAATGCGGCGGAGCGGCATGCGCTGGGGCTGGGTTCGCCAAACATCGAGGTGGCACCTGCCGGGCAGTCGCTGGGCGAGCAGATGGAAGCATTCGAGGCGCAATGCCTGCGCGCGGCCTTGCGTCAGCATGGGGGCGAGATCAAGTCGGTGATGGAGGCATTGCAACTGCCGCGGCGCACCCTTAACGAGAAGATGCAACGGCATGGGCTGGTGCGCGAGGATTTTGTTGGGCAGGAATGAGCGGAAATCCGCTTATGACCTGCACCTGGTCGGCAAAAAACCGCTTATCACCTTGAGATTCCGGGCTGCTTTGCAGCCCTTCGCAGGCAAGCCCGCTCCCGCAAAGGGCAGCGCAAGCCCCACTACTGTGCCGGTTTTGGGGTATTGGATGCCCTGAAATGAATCAGCCCGCTCCCATTTGGCACACCTTCTGCAATTGCCTTGGCAAGCTGCGCCACGGCGCGCTCCACAAAAACAACGAGAAGGTATCCCTGATGGATAACGCCACCTCCCTGCCCGCCGGGGCGGCCACCGCGCCTGCCGCAGAAAAAACCACCGCCAGCCGCCTGAAGTCGATCTTCAGCGGGTCCATCGGCAACATGGTCGAATGGTACGACTGGTACGTCTACGCCGCATTCTCGCTGTACTTCGCCAAGGCCTTCTTCCCCGCCGGCGACTCCACCGCACAACTGCTCAATACCGCTGCGATCTTCGCCGTGGGCTTCCTCATGCGCCCGATCGGTGGCTGGCTGATGGGCCTGTACGCCGACCGCAAGGGCCGCAAGGCCGCGCTGATGGCGTCGGTACTGCTCATGTGCGCAGGCTCGCTGGTCATCGCCCTGACCCCAGGTTATGAAACCATCGGCGTCGCCGCACCTGTCCTGCTGGTCATCGCGCGCCTGCTGCAGGGCCTGTCGGTGGGTGGTGAATACGGCACCTCGGCCACCTACCTCAGCGAGATGGCCAGCAAGGAGCGCCGTGGTTTCTTCTCCAGCTTCCAGTACGTGACCCTGATCTCTGGCCAGCTCATCGCCCTGGCGGTCCTGATCGTCCTGCAACAGACCCTGACCACCGAGCAGTTGTACGCCTGGGGCTGGCGCGTGCCGTTCGTGATCGGTGCGCTGTGCGCCGTGGTGGCCCTGTACCTGCGTCGCGGCATGGAAGAAACCGCCTCGTTCACCAAGAAGGAAAAGGCCAAGGAAAGCCTGATGCGCACCCTGCTGCGTCACCCCAAGGAGCTGATGACCGTCGTCGGTCTGACCATGGGCGGCACCCTGGCCTTCTACACCTACACCACCTACATGCAGAAATACCTGGTCAACACCGTGGGCATGAGCATCAGTGACTCGACCACCATCTCGGCCGCCACGCTGTTCCTGTTCATGTGCCTGCAGCCGGTGATCGGTGGTCTGTCCGACAAGATCGGTCGCCGTCCGATCCTGATCGCCTTCGGTGTGCTCGGCACCCTGTTCACCGTTCCCATCCTCAGCACCCTGCACACCATCCAGACCTGGTGGGGTGCGTTCTTCCTGATCATGGCCGCACTGATCATCGTAAGCGGCTATACCTCGATCAACGCCGTGGTCAAAGCCGAGCTGTTCCCTACCGAGATTCGCGCCCTGGGCGTGGGCCTGCCGTATGCCCTGACCGTGTCGATCTTCGGTGGCACCGCCGAATACGTGGCCCTGTGGTTCAAAAGCGCTGGGATGGAGAGCGGCTTTTACTGGTATGTCACCGCCTGTATCGCCTGCTCGCTGCTGGTTTACGCGACCATGAAAGACACCAAGCAGCACTCGCGAATCACCACTGAATAACGCTGGCCTGGCAGTACTAAAAGGGGCGCTCCATTGCATGGAGCGCCCTTTTTCATTCAGACCTTTCCTTCTTAACGCCCTATTAATTCCACCTTTTCAAGCTGCAATGGCTGGCAGAACGTTGGCGCCCGCGCGAACGCTCCCAAGCCAGGCTTGCGGCCTGAAGCACGGCATACGCGCACAAACACATCGAATAAATAGATTATTAAGCACTGTTTTTTGCGCTTTTTAATCAAATTATTCGGCGTAGGATTAAACCCATAGAAACAAACAACTCACAAACCCCTGGAGCAACGACCATGAAAAACAAACTGATCCTCACCTTGGCCCTCTCGGTTTTCGCCGCTGGCGCCTTCGCCGAAGATGGCTTCGACCGGACCGACGCTCACACCTTTGCCGCGGTTCAAACCCAGTCAGCCAGCTACGCTGAAGACGGCTTCGACCGCACCGGCGGCCAACGCTTCGCCGAAGACGGCTTCGACCGCACCGGTGGCCAGCGCTTCGCCGAAGACGGCTTCGACCGCACCGGTGGCCAGCGCTTCGCCGAAGACGGCTTCGACCGCACCGGTGGCCAACGCTTCGCTGAAGACGGCTTCGACCGCACCGGCGGCCAACGCTTCGCTGAAGACGGCTTCGACCGCACCAACGCGCACCGCATCAGCTGATACCTGATTGCGAGCACCCAGCCCGGCTTCGGCCGGGCTTGATCATTTGCACACGAGCTCAGGCTTGGCACACTAGGCACCTTGTCCACCAGGAGGTAGGGCCAACAAGCCCAGCACAGATGTATTACTACGAACCCGCCAAAGGCCACGGCCTGCCGCACGACCCGTTCAATGCCATCGTCGGTCCCCGCCCTATCGGCTGGATCTCCTCTCAGGACCGCGAAGGCCGCCTGAATCTGGCGCCTTACAGCTTCTTCAATGCGTTCAACTACATCCCGCCGATCATCGGTTTCTGCAGCGTCGGGCGCAAAGACAGCCTGAACAACATCGAGCAGACCGGTGAGTTCGTCTGGAACCTGGCCACCCGCCCACTGGCCGAGCAAATGAACCTGAGCTGCGCACCGGTTGCTGCCGAAGTGAACGAATTCGAATTGAGCGGCCTCACTGCCGCACCGTCTAGCATCGTCAAGGTGCCGCGCGTGGGTGAAACGCCGGTAGCCTTCGAGTGCAAGGTCAGCCAGATCGTCCAGCTCAAGCGCGCCGACCAGCAAGAGGTGCCCAGCTGGCTGATCCTTGGGGAAGTGGTGGCGGTGCACATTGCCGAGCACCTGTTGAACAACGGCATCTACGATACCGCTGCCGCCGAGCCGATCCTGCGTGGGGGTGGCCCGGCGGATTATTTCGAGCTGGGCAACCTGTTCAAGATGGCCCGGCCGCCGGCCTGATCACCAGACCAGCTCACCTTCTTCGCTGACGCCCTGCAGGCGTTGCAGCTCGGCGGTGGCCGCTTCGTCGGCGGCCACAGCGCCCTTGAACACCTGCCCGTCGAGAACCTTGTGAAAACGCGGCGCACCGCCCATGCCCAAGGCTTTGACTGCGATGGCCGCGTGGTAGCCGCCACCATCCACCGGCACCATCGCCGATACCGCTTCGAAATGAGTGAATTCCCTACGTGCCATGTTGCTGTCCGCGTGATTGAACAAGGGCGTCACTTTACCTCATCCACGCTCAGTCGAAGGTATGCAAGTCCAGGCTGCTGACCACCTGAGCCTGCACCAGCTCACCGAACACCTCCAGTGTCGGAGAAGCAAAGTAACCACTCATCGCCTGCTGGTCCTGCCAGCTTCCGCTGAGCAACCACAGGTCAGCATCAGCCTGAGAACGCTGCACGGTGAAACTCAGGCATCCCGGTGTACGCAGCGAGGGCTCGAGCAGGTCACGCAGGCGCGCGCCCAGCTCTGCCGAGCGCCCGCTGCTGGCACGGATGAAAGCAAGGTGGGTGACCGGTTGTTTAAGGGTCATTGCACAATCTCCTTGAAGCAGGCGGACGGAAAAGCCAGGCTGCCAAGGTTAGGCGCTCACCCGCGCGGCGCGTTAGGCCATTACTGCATGTCAATTGCCTGATCCTGCAGCACGGCAGGATCAGGCAATCGACATGCAGCTTTCGACTAGCGCCCGTCTTTGCCCAAACCTATGCTGCGTCGGTCAGCAGAGGAAAGCCATCATGACCACCGCCACGTCCACCGAACCGACCCTGGAACTGCAGCGCCTGGAGCTGGCCGAGCTGATCAACCGCCACGCGGGCGAGCCCTATGGCCCAGCATCGGCCATCGATGACCTGTACCTGGTGCGTTACACCGAAAATGTGCGTTCTGTACCCACCCTGGCGCAGCCTGCCCTGTGCATCCTTGCCCAAGGCAGCAAAAGCCTGTTCCTGGGTGACGAGCAGTACGCCTACGACCCACTGCATTACATGGTCGTTTCGGTGACCTTGCCACTCAGTGCCGTGAGGCTGGATGCCAGCCCCGAGAACCCAAGCCTGGGCCTGCGCATGGACCTGGACCCGGCCGAGATCAGCCAGCTGATCGCCGAGAGCGGACCGATGCTGGTACCTAATCGACCTTCCGGCCGTGGTTTGTATGTGGAAAGGACTGATGCTGCGTTACTCGATGCCCTGCTGCGGTTGCTGCGGCTGCTGGACACCCCGCGCGACATCGCAATGCTGGCGCCGCTGTTCCGCCGCGAGATTCTCTACCGCCTGCTGCGTGGGCCGCAGGGTTACCGGCTGTATGAAATTGCCTTGGCCAACAGCCAGACCCACCGGGTTTGCCAGGCCATCTCCTGGCTCAACAACAACTTCCAACAGCCGCTGCGTATCGAGGACCTGGCCCGTGAGGTCAACCTCAGCACCTCGACCTTGCACCACCGCTTCAAGGCCGTGACCTCGATGAGCCCGCTTCAGTACCAGAAGCAACTGCGCCTGCAAGAGGCGCGGCGGCTGATGTTGAACGACGGGCTGGAAGCGGCGGTGGCGGCTTATCGGGTGGGTTATGAAAGCCCGTCGCAATTCAGCCGTGAATACAGCCGGCTTTACGGCGCGCCGCCAATTCGCGATGTGGCTCGGTTGCGGGCTACTGCGGTCTGAAGCTCGACACTCGCCTGCCCCGGCGCTTTCGCGGGTAAACCCGCACCTGCAGGTTTTTGCACAGATGCGAAAATTGCGCGCTGCCTGCAGGCACGAGAGGCCGATACAGGCAATCGCAATGCTTCAACCCAACACCGCGGCCTGCCACTGATTCTGGTCCACCTGAATCAAGGTCGGCCCCTTGCGCTCCACCGCTTGCCCGAGCGCCGCCTGCAATTGGGCGATATCGGCCACGTTCTCTGCTGCCGCGCCCAATGCTCGCGCCACGCCGATGAAATCCGGGGTATGGATATCCACCCCGACCGGCTCGATCGCCCGATTGACCATGTATTTCTTGATTTCCTCGTACCCCTGGTTATTCCACAGCAGCACGATCAGCGGTACCTGTGCCTCCACTGCACTGGCCAGTTCCGGCAGGGTGAACTGCAAACCACCATCACCAATCAGGCACACCGCCGGAGCGCGTTCGACGGCCTGCTCGGCACTGCCCAACCAGGCGCCCATGGCTGCTGGCAACGCGTAACCCAAGGTGCCGTAACCGGTCGAGGCGTTGAACCAGCGGCGTGGCTGCTCCATGTCGAGTGTCAGGTTGCCGGTGTACACAGGTTGGGTCGAGTCGCCCACCAGAATCGCATCAGGCAGGCGCTCCAGTATGGCGCTCAGCAAACGCGTCTGGCTCAGGGTGGGCTGGTCCCAGTCTGCCGCCAGGACCTTGCGCAGGTCGGCCACGCGGGCCACGCCCCAAGTGCTTTCGTGCACTGGCTGCGGCTGGGCTTGCAGGGCACCGAGCAGCGCTTCGGCTGCCAGCTCGGCATCGGCTACCAGCGCCAGCTCCGGCAGATAATTGCGCACGGTCTGGTCCGGGTCGATGTCAATGCGCAGCAGCCTGCCCGGGATCTCGAAGCCTCCCTTGAAGGTCACGTCATAATCGGTTTCAGCCAGTTCGGTACCGATCGCCAGCACCACGTCGGCCTCGGCCACCAGCGCCCGTGTGGCGGGTAACGACTGGGTCGAGCCGATCTGCAATGGGTGGCTGGCAGGCAGCAAGCCTTTGGCATTGATGGTCAGCGCTACCGGGGCCTGAAGGTGTTCGGCCAGGCGTGCCAGCGCAGCGCCCGCAGCCAACGCCCCGCCACCGGCCAGAATCAGCGGCCGACGTGCACTGGCCAGTCGCTCAGCCATCTGCGCCACGGCCTGCGGTGCAGCCCCTGCCCGACTGCCCCGTACAGGGCGGCCCGGCAGCAGGAAGTCGGCCGGTTCAACCAGCACATCGAGCGGGATTTCGATATGCACCGGGCGTGGCCGGGCACTGTCGAACACGGCAAATGCCCTGGCCAGCACCTGCGGCAAGTCGGCTGCACTCATCAAGGTGTGGGAAAACGCCGCCACACCCGATACCAGCGCGGCTTGGTTGGGCAGTTCGTGCAGCTTGCCACGGCCACCGCCCAGCTGATCACGGGACTGCACGCTGGAAATCACCAGCATCGGGATCGAGTCGGCATAGGCCTGGCCCATGGCAGTGGTGATATTGGTCATGCCCGGGCCGGTGATAATGAAGCACACCCCGGGTTTGCCGCGGGTACGCGCATAGCCGTCAGCCATGAACCCGGCACCTTGCTCATGACGCGGGGTGATGTGGCGAATGGAAGAGCCCGCCAGGCCACGATAGAGCTCCACGGTATGTACACCGGGGATGCCGAAGACATGATCGACGCCATAGCCTTCAAGGAGTTTGACCAGTACTTCGCCGCAGGTTGCCATCAGGGGTCACCATGAATCGTGTTGGGGTATGCCCTTATTGGACCCAAGCCACGGCTATCGCCACAATGTAAAAAAACACATACTAGCCATGTCCTGTGATCATGGCTTACTGCAATGAAACGCCTCCCGCCCCTGCCTGCCCTGCACACGTTTCTGGTCACCGCCCAGCACTGCAACTTCACCCGCGCCGGGCAGCAGTTGCACATCACCCAGGGCGCTGTCAGCCGCCAGATTGCAGCCCTCGAAGAACACCTCGGCTATGCCCTGTTCAAGCGCGAGGCGCGTGGGTTGAGCCTGACCCGTGAAGGCCTGGACTGGCTGCCGCGGGTGCAGCAGGTGTTCGCCCTGATCGAACAAGGGGTGCGCGAGGTGGGTGAGCACAGCACGACCTTGCAACTGAAGGCACCAACCTGCGTAATGCGCTGGCTGCTGCCACGCCTGATGGAATGGCAGGCACTGCGCCCGGATGTGCCGGTTGAGCTGACCACGACCGTGCAGCACGGGGTGGATTTCCGTCGCGAGGGCTTCGATGCCGCTGTGGTCTACGGCGATGCGCCGAACCACGGGCTGCAGGTGCGCAAGCTGTTCGATGAGCAGCTGACCCCGGTGTGCGCACCGTCACTGCGTGAGGGGCCAGTGCCGTTGCAGCAGGTGGAAGACCTGGCCCGACATATGTTGCTGCATCCCTCGCGGGATGAACACGACTGGCGGTTGTGGTTGCAGGCGGCTGGAGTGACGCTCGCCACGCATGGGCCTAAACAACATTTCGAGACACTGGACATGGCGATGGCCATGGCCTCGCAGGGGACAGGGGTGGCAATCGGTGACTGGTCGCTGATTGGCGATGACCTGCGCGGTGGGCGGTTATGCATGCCGTTTGCGCTGAAGGTGCTGACAGGCAAGGGGTATTACCTGGTGAGCCAGGCCAGGAGCTTGCCGCCGGGGCTGCTGGAATTGCTGGACTGGCTGGAGGGCCAGGCCAGCCTGTGACGGCCCTTTCGCAGTCGACTCAATAGCCGACTGTGAACCGTTGCCGCGAGTGCTGCGGCTTCTCCAGTTCATCCAGCATGGCAATCGCATAGTCGGCAAACGTGATCCAGCTCTTGCCATCCGCACCGATCAACAGATGATCCTTGCCCAGCGTATAGTGACCTCTGCGCTCACCCTCAACGAACTCAGCCGAAGGCGAGAGGAAGGTCCAGTCCAGGTTCGGCTCGCGCCGCAGCGCCTCCAGAAAACGCACGCCGGCACTGGCCTCGGCTTTATATGCCTCCGGGAAATCCGGGCTGTCGATCACCCGATGCCCTGACGGCAGCAACAAGCTACCGGCGCCACCCACCACCAGCAGGCGCTTGACCCCGGCGCGCTTCACCGGCTCGATGATGGCGTGCGGCTCCATTGTCGAGAAATGCGCGGCACTCAACACAGCGTCCATACCTGCGACCGCTGCCTGCAGGGCCGCGCTGTCCGTGGCATCCAGCGACTTGACGGTCACACCCTCACGCCCTTCAAGCGTGGAAGGGTCGCGGGCTATGGCCAGTACACGGTGACCACGGCGCAGGGCCTCTTCCAGTAACTGGCTGCCAGCACGGCCGGTGGCACCGATGATTGCGATCTTGCTCATGAAATACTCTCCATCAGTTGAACGGAATGACCGCCCTTGGTGACCTTCGCCGCCAGCGCCAAGGCTCTCGTCTGCCGGCTTCGGGTAACGCCTTCTACCAAACAATGCGCATAGCTTAGTTACCCGATTCGTCACAAAAAATGCGATGCTCAGACATAGTTTGTTTCTGAAATCGGGCAAATCATGGACCGTCTCAACGCCATGCGTGTCTTCGTCACAGTCATCGACCTGGGCAGCCAGTCGGCGGCGGCGGACTATCTGCAGTTATCGCGGCCGGTCGTGTCGCGCTACCTGGCAGAGTTGGAAGACTGGGTTGGCACGCGGCTGATGCAGCGGACCACGCGCAAGCTCAGCCTCACGGCAGCCGGCCAGGAAACCCTGCCTCGCTGCCGGCAACTGCTGGAATTGGCCGGCGACCTGCAGGCTGCCGTGCAGCAGCCGGAAGACGCGCCAAGGGGGGCACTGCGTATCAGCGTCAGTACCTCATTCGGCCAGGCACAGCTGGTGGATGCAGTGGCCGCCTATGTGCGGCGCTTCCCTGACGTGAAGGTAGAACTGCAGATGCTCGACCGCACCGTCAACCTGGTGGACGAGCGCATCGACCTGGCCATTCGCACCAGCAATGACGTGGACCCCAGCCTCATCGCCCGGCGCCTGAGCGTGTGCCGCTCGGTCGTGTGCGCGGCACCCGCCTACCTGAATGAGCGAGGCACGCCGCAACGGGTTGAGGAACTGGGCCTGCACAACTGCCTGACCCATGCCTACTTCGGACACAGCTTGTGGCATTTCGCGGTAGCCGGCCAGCAGGTCGCCGTGCCCGTATCCGGAAACATCAGTGCCAATGAGGTGATGACCCTGCAGAGGGCCGCGCTGGCTGGCGCAGGTATCGCCATGCTGCCAACCTTCCAGGCCGCCGACGCCATACGCCGGGGTGAACTGGTGCGTCTGCTGCCCGAGGCCAAACCGCGGGAACTGAACCTGAATGCGGTGTATACGTCACGCAAACACATGCCGGCGACCTTGCGCAGCATGCTGGATTTCCTGGTACAGCGTTTCAAGGACGAGCCGGAGTGGGATCGGGATCTATACTAGTGGCGTACACCCCTATCGCTGTCACGGGAGGTGAGCACCATGGGCATCAAATCCAGAAGAGTCGCCCTTGTCATGGCCCTTACCGCAGTCACAGCGCTGTATGGCTCAGCCTGCTGGCGCGCCGAACTGCTACGCAGCCAGCCCAGCGTCGCCAATAGCTGCGAGCAGGCACATTGCGTGCCTCACAGTGCAACCTTGAGCGCCGTCCGTTGAATGAACGGCGCCCTGCCGATCACTCTTCGACGCTCATGTATTCCTTGGCCCAGCGAATGTAGTCTTCAGGCTGGGTGTAGGTGTGCGAGAGTTCGGTGGCACTGAGGTTTTCCGACTTGTTCTGCCGACCACGCTGCAGCCGCAGGCAGTCGTAAGTGGCCTTGATCGCGGCAAAGTAAGCCGCATGGCCATCGACCACGATGCGCACGCCCAGACGCGCCAGGCGCTCGTCATCGCGCAGGTTCGGGTTGCCATAGGTAACCAGCATCAGCGGCACGGTCAGGTGCTCGGCAATCTGTTCGAGCTGCTCGAAGTCCTTGACCCCGACCATGCAGATGCCATCAGCGCCCGCCTTCTGATAGCTCTGGGTACGCACGATGATTTCTTCGGTGCTGAGTACGCCCGCGTTGGTACGGGCAATGATCGACAGGGACGAATCGACTCGTGCCTCCAGCGCCGCGCGGATCTTGCCAACGCCCTCCTCGACCGGTATCAGGTCGGTGGACTTGCGCCCGAACTGGGCAGGCAGCAGGGTGTCCTCGATGGTCAGTGCGGCCACACCGGCGCGCTCCAGTTCGATCACCGTGCGCATCACGTTCAATGCGTTGCCATAACCGTGGTCGGCGTCGGCCAGTACCGGCAGTTGCGCGACCCGACCAATGCGGGTGGCCTGCTCGACGAACTCGCTGAGGGTGATCAGAGCGAAGTCTGGAGCAGCCAGTACCTGCAACGAAGCGACCGAACCGCCGAGGATACCGACTTCGAAGCCCAGGTCTGCGGCAATGCGTGCCGACATAGGGTCGAACACCGAGGCAGTGTGGAAACAGGAACCTGAAGCGAGCAGCTCGCGGAAGGCAAAACGCAGATCTTGGTGGGAAGCCTTGGGCATGATCACTCCGCAAAAAAGTTGAAATTTGAACGGTAACTACCGACCCCTGTAATCGGGTCTACCTGACCTGTTCCAACCGTCGCCATCTGGGCGGTCATGCTCGACATGCAGGCAGAGGAATAAAAGGTGTGGGAGACAGCGGACTGAAAAACCTGCGGCAATATGCTGCACCAACCTGGTGCAACCCCCGGATTTCAGCCTCTGTGGCATACCAACGATATCACGCAGCCATGCAGCACTGGATGAATGCGCCAATGCCGATCTTGCATAGGGGATGCAGATAGTACATAGGAAGCTACCTAACTCAGGTTACAATCCGAGGGCTCTGTGAGAGCTGGCTTGCCCGCGAAGGGGCCGCTATAGACAAACAAGGTATTCCCGTGACCGCCGCTCTGCCCCCCACCGCCCTGCGCAACGTGCTCACCGCCCTGATGCTGGCCATCTTCCTCGGCGCACTGGACCAGACCATCGTTGCCGTCTCGCTGCCCGCCATCTCGGCGCAGTTCAGCGATGTCGGCCTGCTGGCCTGGGTCATCTCCGGTTATATGGTGGCCATGACCGTGGCCGTGCCGATCTACGGCAAACTGGGCGACCTTTACGGCCGGCGCCGGATGATCCTCACCGGCATCAGCCTGTTCACCCTGGCCTCCATTGCCTGCGCCATGGCCCAGGACATGCCGCAGCTGGTGCTGGCCCGGGTACTGCAGGGTATCGGCGCAGGCGGGATGGTCTCGGTGAGCCAGGCAATCATTGGCGACTTTGTGCCCCCACGCGAACGCGGCCGCTACCAGGGCTACTTCAGCAGCATGTACGCCGCGGCCAGCGTGGCCGGGCCAGTGCTGGGCGGCTGGTTGACCGAGTACCTGTCGTGGCGCTGGGTGTTCTGGATCAACCTGCCGCTGGGGCTGGTCGCCTTGTGGGCCATTCGCCGTGCGCTCGCTGACATGCCGGTGCAGCGTCGCGAGGCACAGGTGGACTACCTTGGCGCCATGCTGTTGATTCTCGGCCTTGGCAGCCTGCTGCTGAGCATCACCTTGGTGGGCCAGGGCCACGCCTGGGCCGACCCGGCCGTGCTGGCGCTGTTCGGCTGCGCCCTGCTGGGCCTGGCGCTTTTCATCGCACACGAACGCCGCTGCCCAGAACCGCTGCTGCCGCTCAGCCTGTTCGGCAACCGTGTGGCAGTGCTGTGCTGGGCGGTGATCTTCTTCGCCAGCTTCCAGTCCATTTCCCTGACCATGCTGATGCCCTTGCGTTACCAGGGCATTACCGGCGCCGGTGCCGACAGCGCCGCCCTGCATCTGCTGCCGCTGGCCATGGGGCTGCCCATGGGCGCCTTCACAGGAGGCCGGATGACCAGCCGGACCGGGCGCTACAAGCCACAGATCCTGGCCGGTGCACTGCTGATGCCAGTGGCCATTTTCGCGATGGCACTGACTCCGCCGCAATCAGCGTTGCTCAGTGCGCTGTTCATGCTGCTGACCGGCATAGCCTGCGGGCTGCAATTCCCGACCTCACTGGTGGGCACACAAAGCGCGGTGGCCAGCAAGGACATCGGCGTGGCCACCAGCACCACCAACCTGTTCCGCTCGCTGGGCGGAGCCATGGGCGTAGCGTGCATGTCCAGCCTGTTGCTGGCACTGCTGCATCAAGGTGGTTTCGACTTGACGGGTAACCCGTTGCTGGGGAGTTTGAAGGCCGCAGAGGTGGACCTGGTGACTCAAGGGCGGTTGCTGGAGACGTTCAGGCAACTGCTGATGGGGAGTGCGCTCGTCGCGGTGCTGGGACTGTTCGCGGCATTTGCTTTGCCTGACCAGCAATTGCGCGGCCGCTGAAGGTTGCACACGCGCTGCCGCCTTGTGGTGCGAACAGCTGCAAGGCGGCGACCTTAATCTCCCCTTAACACAAAGGGGAAACACTCCCTCACAATCCTTAACAAAGTGTCATTTGCGCAGAGCCGGGCTCAAGCGCAGCATATCCAGCCCGGTGTCGACCCATTTTTCGACATCACCCAACAGATCGACACTGTCAGGCAGCAATAGCCAGCGCCCGATCAGGCCATCGACATAGGCAAACATGGCCACCGCCGCGCGCTCGACATCCAGCTCGCCAGGCAACTGGCCCCGGCGTACGGCATTGGCCAGCGCCAGGGTGATGCCCTTGTGGCAATCCAGCACCGCACTCTGGCGCTGCTGGCGAATTTCACACATGTCATCGGTGAACTCGCACTTGTGATGCAGGATTTCATTGATACGACGGGTTCGGGCATCGAGCACCAGCTCGTTGAACACTTGCAACAGCAGCTTGCGCATGCAGCCAAGCGGGTCGAGTTCATCCTCGCTTTCGCTCGCGCGCGCCAAATGGTCATGGGTCTCGCGCAGGCTGTCGAGCAACGCCTGCACCAGCTCGGCCTTGTTGTTGAAGTGCCAGTAGATCGCCCCCCGCGTCACACCCGCCAGTTCGGCGATGTCGGCCAGGGTGGTTCGCGCGACCCCGCGCTTGTAGAAGGCCCTTTCCGCCGCCTCGATGATCTGGGCACGGGTTTCCTGGGCTTCTTCTTTGGTTCGACGGACCATGGCAGTACAACCTCATCTGGCCCGAACGCGCAGCGCGTGCGGGGAACGCTCCGGGGGCACCTCTGCCGGGGCCTCTCGGATGAGCTAATCAAGCGCTGAGGCAGTACCTGAGTACCACCCAGCAGTATTTACAAACAACCATGAATGTAAGTATATTCCTTAGCAAGCTATTTATCCACCGGATAGCATTTTTTCCAGATCAAGATCTCTTCCATTACTCTTGAGCGTCTCCCTGCTCCAGCGACCCGAGGATCCTCATGCAATTCAAGCCAGCCGTTACCGCTCTGGTTTCCGCCGTCGCCCTGGCAACCCTGCTCAGTGGCTGTAAGAAAGAAGAAGCAGCGCCAGCGGCGCAGGCTCCTCAGGTCGGCGTCGTGACCATCCAGCCGCAAGCCTTCACCCTCACCTCGGAATTGCCGGGGCGAACCAGTGCCTACCGCGTCGCCGAAGTGCGCCCGCAGGTCAACGGCATCATCCTCAAGCGCCTGTTCAAGGAAGGCAGTGAGGTCAAGGAAGGCCAGCAGTTGTATCAGATCGACCCTGCCGTGTACGAAGCCACCCTGGCCAATGCCAAGGCCAACCTACTGGCTACACGCTCACTGGCCGAACGTTACAAGCAACTGATTGACGAACAGGCCGTCTCCAAACAGGAATACGACGACGCCAATGCCAAACGATTGCAGGCTGAGGCTTCGCTCAAGAGCGCACAGATCGACCTGCGCTATACCAAGGTTCTGGCGCCAATCAGCGGCCGTATCGGTCGCTCTTCGTTCACCGAAGGTGCACTGGTGAGCAATGGTCAGACCGACGCCATGGCCACCATCCAGCAGCTCGATCCTATTTATGTCGACGTTACCCAGTCCACCGCCGAGCTGCTCAAGCTGCGCCGTGACCTGGAAAGCGGCCAGTTGCAGAAGGCCGGCGACAACGCCGCCTCGGTTCAGCTGGTACTGGAAGACGGCAGCCTGTTCAAGCAGGAAGGCCGCCTGGAATTCTCCGAAGTCGCGGTTGACGAGACCACCGGCTCGGTGACCCTGCGCGCCCTGTTCCCCAACCCCGATCACACCCTGCTGCCAGGCATGTTCGTGCATGCGCGGCTCAAGGCCGGGGTCAACGCCAACGCCATCCTGGCACCGCAACAAGGCGTGACCCGCGACCTCAAGGGTGCACCCACCGCCCTGGTGGTCAACCAGGAGAACAAGGTCGAACTGCGCCAGCTCAAGGCCAGCCGCACCTTGGGTAGCGACTGGCTGATCGAGGAAGGCCTCAATCCGGGTGACCGCCTGATCACCGAAGGGCTGCAATACGTGCGCCCAGGCGTCGAGGTGAAGGTCAGCGATGCCACCAACGTCAAGAAGCCGGCCGGCCCTGATCAGGCCAACGCGGCGAAAGCAGACGCCAAAGCGGAGTAAACCATGTCGAAGTTCTTTATCGATCGCCCGATCTTCGCCTGGGTGATCGCCTTGGTGATCATGCTGGTCGGGGCCTTGTCTATCCTGAAGCTGCCGATCAACCAGTACCCCAGTATCGCGCCGCCGGCCATCGCCATCGCCGTGACCTACCCGGGCGCCTCGGCGCAAACCGTGCAGGACACCGTGGTGCAGGTGATCGAGCAGCAGCTCAACGGTATCGACAACCTGCGTTATGTGTCGTCGGAAAGTAACTCCGACGGCAGCATGACCATTACCGCCACCTTCGAACAGGGCACCAACCCCGACACCGCGCAGGTACAGGTACAGAACAAGCTGAACCTGGCCACCCCGCTGCTGCCGCAGGAAGTGCAGCAGCAAGGTATCCGCGTCACCAAAGCAGTGAAGAACTTCCTGCTGGTGATTGGTCTGGTCTCCGAAGACGGCAGCATGACCAAGGACGACCTGGCCAACTACATCGTCTCGAACATGCAGGACCCGATCTCGCGTACCGCGGGTGTAGGTGACTTCCAGGTGTTCGGTGCGCAGTACGCGATGCGTATCTGGCTCGATCCGGCCAAGCTGAACAAGTTCCAGCTGACCCCGGTCGACGTCAAGACCGCTGTGGCCGCACAGAACGTGCAGGTGTCTTCCGGCCAGCTCGGCGGCCTGCCAGCCCTGCCGGGCACCCAGCTGAACGCCACCATCATCGGCAAGACCCGCCTGCAAACCGCCGAGCAGTTCGAGAGCATTCTGCTCAAGGTCAACAAAGACGGTTCACAGGTGCGCCTGGGTGACGTCGCCCAAGTAGGCCTGGGGGGTGAAAACTACGCTGTCAGCGCCCAGTTCAACGGCAAGCCGGCTTCCGGCCTGGCGGTAAAACTGGCAACCGGCGCCAACGCCCTGGACACCGCCAAGGCACTGCGCGAGACCATCAAAGGCCTGGAGCCGTTCTTCCCGCCGGGGGTCAAGGCGGTATTCCCGTATGACACCACCCCCGTGGTCACCGAATCGATCAGCGGCGTGATCCACACCCTGATCGAGGCCGTGGTGCTGGTGTTCCTGGTGATGTACCTGTTCCTGCAGAACTTCCGCGCCACCATCATCACCACCATGACCGTGCCGGTCGTATTGCTGGGTACCTTCGGTATTCTTGCCGCCGCGGGCTTCAGCATCAACACCCTGACCATGTTCGCCATGGTCCTGGCCATCGGCTTGCTGGTGGACGACGCCATCGTCGTGGTGGAGAACGTCGAGCGGGTCATGTCCGAAGAAGGCTTGCCGCCCAAGGAAGCGACCAAGCGCTCGATGGAACAGATCCAGGGCGCCCTGGTGGGTATCGCCCTGGTGCTCTCGGCCGTACTGCTGCCCATGGCGTTCTTTGGCGGCTCCACGGGTGTGATCTACCGGCAGTTCTCCATCACCATCGTCTCGGCCATGGGCCTGTCGGTACTGGTTGCGCTGATCTTCACCCCGGCGCTCTGCGCAACCATGCTCAAACCGCTGAAGAAGGGCGAACACCACACCGCCAAAGGCGGCTTCTTCGGCTGGTTCAACCGCAACTTCGACCGCAGCGTCAACGGCTACGAGCGTAGCGTAGGCACCATCCTGCGCAACAAGGTGCCATTCCTGCTGGCCTATGCGCTGATCGTGGTCGGCATGATCTGGCTGTTCGCCCGCATCCCTACCGCGTTCCTGCCAGAAGAAGACCAGGGCGTACTGTTCGCTCAGGTGCAGACCCCGGCGGGTTCCAGTGCCGAGCGCACGCAGGTCGTGGTCGACCAGATGCGTGAATACCTGCTCAAGGACGAAGCCGATACCGTATCGTCGGTGTTCACGGTCAACGGTTTCAACTTCGCAGGCCGCGGCCAGAGCTCAGGCATGGCCTTCATCATGCTCAAACCCTGGGATGAACGCTCGAAGGAGAACAGCGTGTTCGCCCTGGCCCAGCGTGCCCAGCAGCACTTCTTCACCTTCCGTGATGCGATGGTGTTCGCCTTCGCCCCGCCAGCGGTGCTTGAACTGGGTAATGCCACCGGCTTCGACGTGTTCCTTCAGGACCGCGGCGGTGTCGGCCACGCGAAGTTGATGGAGGCGCGCAACCAGTTCCTGGCCAAAGCTGCGCAGAGCAAGATCCTCAGCGCCGTGCGCCCGAACGGCCTGAACGATGAACCGCAGTACCAACTGACCATTGATGACGAACGTGCCAGCGCCTTGGGCGTGACCATTGCCGACATCAACAACACCCTGTCGATTGCCTTGGGTGCCAGCTACGTCAACGACTTCATCGACCGTGGCCGGGTCAAGAAGGTGTACATCCAGGGCGAACCCAGCGCGCGGATGAGCCCGGAAGACCTGCAAAAATGGTACGTGCGCAACGGCGCAGGCGAGATGGTGCCGTTCTCCTCCTTCGCCAAAGGCGAATGGACCTACGGTTCGCCGAAGCTGTCGCGTTACAACGGTGTCGAAGCGATGGAAATCCTCGGTGCACCGGCGCCTGGTTACAGTACCGGTGAAGCCATGGCCGAGGTCGAGCGCATTGCAGGCGAGCTGCCGAGCGGTATCGGCTTCTCCTGGACCGGCATGTCCTACGAGGAAAAACTCTCCGGCTCGCAGATGCCGGCACTGTTCGCCCTCTCGGTGCTGTTCGTGTTCCTGTGCCTGGCGGCCCTGTACGAAAGCTGGTCGATCCCGATCGCTGTGGTGCTGGTGGTACCGCTGGGTATCATCGGTGCGCTGATCGCTACCAGCCTGCGCGGCCTGTCCAACGACGTGTACTTCCTGGTTGGCCTGTTGACCACCATCGGTCTTGCGGCGAAAAACGCCATTCTGATCGTGGAATTCGCCAAGGAGCTGCACGAACAAGGCCGTAGCCTGTACGACGCAGCGATCGAGGCGTGCCGCATGCGTCTGCGCCCGATCATCATGACCTCGCTGGCGTTCATCCTGGGCGTGGTACCGTTGACGATCGCCAGCGGCGCCGGCGCCGGCAGCCAGCACGCCATCGGTACTGGCGTGATCGGCGGCATGATCAGTGCGACCGTGCTGGCTATCTTCTGGGTACCACTGTTCTTCGTCGCAGTGTCGTCGCTGTTCGGCAGCAAAGAGCCGGAAAAAGACGTCACCCCTGAAAATCCACGTTATGAGGCTGGGCAATGACCAAGTCTTTGTTGTCCCTGGCGGTAACCGCTTTCATTCTTGGCGGCTGCTCGCTGATCCCTGACTACCAGACCCCAGAGGCACCGGTGGCTGCACAGTGGCCGCAAGGCCCTGCATACTCGCCGACGCAATCGGCGGATGTTGCCGCTGCTGAACAGGGCTGGCGCCAGTTCTTCCACGACCCGGCGCTGCAACAGCTGATCCAGACCTCGCTGGTCAACAACCGCGACCTGCGGGTCGCGGCGCTGAACCTCGATGCCTACCGTGCGCAATACCGCATTCAGCGCGCCGACCTGTTCCCGGCAGTTTCGGCCACCGGCAGCGGCAGCCGCCAGCGTGTCCCGGCGAACATGTCGCAAACGGGCGAATCCGGCATTACCAGCCAGTACTCGGCCACCTTGGGCGTCAGCGCCTACGAGCTGGACCTGTTCGGCCGCGTGCGCAGCCTGACCGAGCAGGCTCTGGAAACCTACCTCTCCAGCGAGCAGGCGCGTCGTTCCACGCAAATCGCCCTGGTCGCCAGCGTGGCCAACGCCTACTACACCTGGCAGGCTGACCAGGCCCTGTTCAAGCTGACCGAAGAAACGCTGAAGACCTACGAGGAAAGCTACAACCTCACCCGTCGCAGCAACGAGGTCGGCGTGGCCTCGGCCCTGGACGTCAGCCAGGCGCGTACCGCCGTGGAAGGCGCCAGGGTCAAGTACTCGCAGTACCAGCGTCTGGTCGCCCAGGACGTCAACAGCCTGACCGTGCTGCTGGGCACCGGCATTCCTGCCGACCTGGCCAAGCCGCTGGAGCTTGATGCCGACCAACTGGCCGAAGTACCGGCCGGCCTGCCATCGGATATCCTTCAGCGTCGCCCGGACATTCAGGAAGCCGAGCACCTGCTCAAGGCCGCCAACGCCAACATTGGTGCAGCCCGCGCAGCGTTCTTCCCGAGCATCAGCCTGACCGCTAACGCTGGTAGCCTGAGCCCCGACATGGGCCACCTGTTCTCGGGCGGCCAGGGCACCTGGCTGTTCCAGCCGCAGATCAACCTGCCGATCTTCAACGCCGGTAGCCTTAAAGCCAGCCTGGACTACTCGAAAATCCAGAAGGACATCAACGTCGCCAAGTACGAAAAAACCATCCAGACGGCCTTCCAGGAAGTCTCCGATGGCCTGGCGGCACGCAAGACCTTCGAAGAGCAGTTGCAGGCCCAGCGCGACCTGGTGCAGGCGAACCAGGACTACTACCGCTTGGCCGAACGCCGTTACCGCATCGGGATTGACAGCAACCTGACCTTCCTCGATGCCCAACGCAATCTGTTCAGTGCCCAACAAGCGCTGATCGGCGACCGCCTGTCGCAGCTGACCAGCGAGGTCAACCTGTACAAGGCGCTTGGCGGTGGCTGGTACGAGCAGACCGGGCAGGCCAACCAGCAGGCATCGGTGGAAACACCGAAAGGCTGATCGGCCTTGTTACAGCAAAGCCCACCCTTAGCGGTGGGCTTTGCTTTTTTACTGCCTGTGCCGACCTGTATCCCCTGGCGATTCAGCGTCGCAGCCACCACCGTATTCGCGGGTGAACCCGCTCCTACACGGATCGTGTGGCGGACACATACGGTGGTTGGGCGCAAGCCGTTGTAAGAGCTGGTTTACCCGCGAAGACGCCGCCACACGAGAGTTATTAACCAACCGGAACATTCCGTTCGATTATCGCCCCGTTCCGTTTGCGGCGAATTGCCTCACCCCCGCACTACCCCGCACCATCCCCCCACGCAACGTTACCCAAGTTCATCAAAAACACCCGCACCTGCAGGCCCGATCCCGCAGCGCACCGGCTCGACCATAAAAACAAGAGATCCACAACAGATGAGCATTTCGCTACCCGCACGTCAGCTGCTGCCTGGCCTGTTGGCCATGTCCTGCGCCCTCCCCGCATTCGCCGCCAACGAAGGTGGTTTCATCGAGGACGCCAAGGCCACCCTCAACCTGCGCAACTTCTACATCAACCGCAACTTCGTCGACCCGGCCCACCCACAGGGCAAGGCCGAGGAATGGACACAAAGCTTCATCCTCGATGCCCGCTCCGGTTTCACCCAGGGCACGGTCGGTTTCGGCGTGGACGTACTGGGCCTGTACTCGGTCAAGCTCGACGGCGGCAAAGGCACCACCAACACTCACCTGCTGCCCGTGCATGGCGACGGCCGCCCGGCCGATGACTTTGGCCGGCTGGGTGTGGCGCTCAAGGCCAAGCTGTCCGAAACCGAGCTGAAAGTCGGTGAATGGATGCCGGTACTGCCAATCCTGCGTTCGGACGATGGCCGCTCACTGCCGCAAACCTTCCGCGGTGGCCAGCTGACCTCCAGGGAAATCGCCGGCCTGACCCTGTACGCCGGCCAGTTCCGCGGCAACAGCCCGCGCAACGATGCCAGCATGGAAGACATGTCGCTCAACGGCAAAGCCGCCTTCACCTCCGACCGTTTCAACTTCGGCGGCGGTGAGTACACCTTCAACGACAAGCGCACCATGATCGGGCTGTGGGATGCCCAGCTCAAGGACATCTACCGCCAGCAATACCTCAACCTGACGCACAGCCAGCCGCTGGGCGACTGGACGCTGGGCGCCAACCTGGGCTACTTCATCGGCAAGGAAGATGGCGCCGAACGGGCCGGCAAGCTGGACAACCGCACCGCCTCCGCCTTGCTTTCGGCGCGCTACCAAGGCCACACCTTTTACGTTGGCCTGCAGAAGGTCAGCGGCGACGATGCCTGGATGCGGGTCAATGGCACCAGTGGCGGTACCCTGGCCAACGACAGCTACAATTCAAGCTTCGACAATGCCAAGGAGCGTTCCTGGCAGGTTCGCCATGACTTCAACTTCGCCACCGTCGGCGTACCCGGCCTGACCCTGATGAACCGCTATATCAAGGGTGACAACGTCACCGTGGGCAACGTGGACGATGGCAAGGAATGGGCGCGGGAAACAGAGCTGGCCTATGTGGTGCAGTCGGGCAGCTTCAAGGACCTGTCGGTGAAATGGCGCAACTCGACCATGCGTCGCGACTTCAGCACCAACGCGTTCGATGAGAACCGCTTGATCGTGAGTTATCCGCTGAATCTTCTGTGAATCAAATGGCCTCTTCGCGGATAAACCCGCGAGGAGGCCAGACGCCTCCTCAAATGACCTGAAGCTATAAAAATCCATGCCCCTTTTTTGAAGGCATGATTTGCAACAGCTTGATGAAATCCCTGCCATGAATTTGCCAGTGCACGCTGCCGCCATTCGCTGAGCTGATGATGGTGGTGACTGCAGGCTATCCTGATCACTATCAGGTACAGGTGAAACAAAGCAGAACAGGGAGGCACAACAATGAAAACCCTCGTCGACCACCTGAGCCAATACGCCAACTACCACCGCGATCCGCGCAATATCGCCACCCACTTCGTCGGCATCCCCATGATCGTGCTGGCAGTCACCATCCTGCTTTCACGCCCAGGCTGGGGGATAGCTGGCATGTGGCTGTCCCCTGCCCTGGTGGCAGCGGCGGCGTCTGTGTGGTTCTATTTGCGCCTGGACCTGCGCTTCGGGCTGGTGATGGGGCTGTTGCTGGGCCTGTGCCTGTGGGTCGGTGAGGCGCTGGCAGTGCAGTCGACAACGCTATGGCTCGGCGCCGGGCTGGGAGCGTTCGTGGTGGGCTGGATCATCCAGTTCATCGGCCATTACTACGAAGGCCGCAAACCGGCATTTGTTGACGACGTGAGTGGCCTGATCATCGGGCCGCTGTTCGTGGTGGCGGAAGCTGCGTTCATGCTGGGCCTGTGCCCGACCCTGAAGCGCGCCGTGGAAACCAACGCCGGCCCGATTGCCATGCGGCAAAAAAAGGCATCGGTGTAAAGGCCATTCGCGGGCAAGTGCCCTGTTGCAGGGGGCTTGCCCGCGAACAAGATTTACTGGCGCGATTCTACGCCAAGTTCATCCCACACCGACTCAGCCATGTGGAACGTGGCATTGGCCGCCGGAATGCCGCAGTAGATCGCGCTCTGCATCAGCACTTCCTTGATCTCGTCGCGGGTCACACCATTGTTGGCCGCCGCACGCAGGTGCAGCTTCAGCTCGTCGTTGCGGTTCATGCCAATCAGCATGGCGATGGTGATCAGGCTACGGGTATGACGCGGCAGCCCCGGGCGGGTCCAGATGTCACCCCAGGCGTGGCGGGTGATCATTTCCTGGAACTCGCCATTGAAGTCGTTGAGCTTCTCCAGGCTGCGGTCCACGTGGGCATCACCCAGCACTGCGCGGCGCACTTGCATGCCAGCGTCGTAACGTTGTTTCTCGTCCATGGCGTTGTCCTCAGTGAGCCAGCAGAAAATCGAGCACGCGGCGGCTGAAGGCCTCGCCAATCTCGACATTGGACAGGTGCGCCGCCGGGAAGTCGACGTACTCGGCACCTTGGATACCGGCCTGCATGAAGCGGCCATGCTCAGGGGTGGTAACCACGTCTTCCGTACCGGCAACGATCAGCGCAGGCACCTGGATGCGGCCCAGTTGCTCACGATAATCAGCGTCACGTACCGCTGCACAGTTGCCTGCGTAGCCTTGCGGGCTGGTTTGCGCCAGCATCTGGCAGATACGCTGGGCCTGCTCCGCCTGTGCCTGGGCAAAGCCCGGGGTGAACCAGCGGGCGATAGAGGCATCGCGCAGGTCGACCATGGCCTGCTGGCCGCCTTTGAGTACTGTGTCGATACGGGTGTTCCACACCTCGTCGTTGGCGATCTTGGCGGCCGTGTTGCACAGGGTCAGGCTGTGCAGGCGCTCACCTGCATGGATACCCAGCCACTGGCCGATCAGGCCTCCCATCGACAGGCCGACGAAGTGAGCCTTTTGAATGTCCAGGCCATCGAGCAGGGCCAGCACGTCGCGGCCCAGCTGTTCGATGCTGTAAGGGCCTTCAGTGACCAGCGATGCGCCGTGACCACGGGTGTCATAGCGCAGCACCCGGAAGTGCTGGCTCCAGAGCGGAATCTGGGTGTCCCACATGCCCAGGTCGGTACCCAGCGAGTTGGACAGGACCAGCACCGGGGCGTCATCCGGGCCATCGATCTGGTAATTCAAAACGCCATCGGCCAGTTGCAAGTGCGCCACAGCGGTCTCCTTCAGGCAGTAAAACGTTGATGTTCGGACACGGCGCGCGCCACCCAGACGCGGGCCTGGCCCAGGTAATGGGCAGGGTCGAGCAGGCGATCGAGTTCTTCGCCAGACAGCTCGGCGCTGACCTGCGGCTCGTCACCCAGCACGGCACGCAGGTGCCGCTGTTCGGCCACCGCGCGCTGGCAGCATTGTTCCAGCAGGTGGTGGGCACGGTCGCGCCCCAGACGCTGGGCGAGGACGATGCTAACCGCCTCAGCCAGCACCAGGCCTTGTGTCAGGTCGAGGTTACGGCGCATGCGCGCGGCATCCACCTCCATGCCCTCGGCAATCACTTGAGCCTGGCGCAGGGCACCCGAGACCAGGCAGCAGATGTCCGGCAGGGTTTCCCACTCGGCATGCCATAGGCCCAGGCTGCGTTCGTGCTCCTGAGGCATGGCTGCAAACAGCGTCGACAGCAGGCCCGGCACGCGGGTTGCGGCACCGATCAACACGGCGGCACCCACCGGGTTGCGCTTGTGTGGCATGGTCGAAGAACCACCCTTGCCCGGCGCAGAAGGCTCAAATACCTCCGCCGCCTCGGTTTGCATCAGCAAGCTGATATCACGGCCGAACTTGCCCAGGCTGCCGGCAACCAGGCCCAGTACCGAGGCAAACTCCACCAGGCGGTCGCGCTGGGTGTGCCAGGGCTGCTCGGGCAGGGACAGCTTGAGCTGTTCGGCCAGCGCTTCGGCCACCGGCATTGCCTTGCTGCCCAGGGCCGCCAGGCTGCCCGAGGCACCGCCGAACTGCAGGACCAGCAGGCGCGGGCGCAGTTCCTGCAGGCGCTGACGGTGGCGGGTCAAAGCCCCCAGTACACCGGCCAGTTTCATGCCCAGGGTCACCGGGGTGGCGTGTTGCAACCAGGTACGACCCACCAATGGCGTATCGGCGTGCTTCAAGGCCTGCTGCGACAGGGTATCGGCGAGCTTGCCGAGGTCGGCCTCGATCAAATCGAGGGCATCGCGCAGCTGCAGAACCAGACCCGTGTCCATCGCATCCTGACTGGTGGCCCCAAGGTGCACATAGCGCTCAGCCTCAGGTACGCCAGTGGCGATCACCTTGCCCAACGCTTTCACCAGCGGAATGGCCGAGTTGCCGGCGGTGGCGATGGCATTGGCCAACGCACCAACGTCATAGCGCTCGGCCTGGCATGCCGCCTCGATGGCTGCTACCGCGCTGTGCGGGACCAGACCGGCAGAGGCTTCGGCACGGGCAAGCGCTGCTTCAAAATCCAGCATGCCCTGCAGGCGGCCACGGTCGGAGAAAATCTCGCGCATGGCCGGCGCGGTGAAATAGGCGTCGAACAGTTGGTTGCTCATGCAGCGTCCTTAGTCATCATGGTGCAGGTACGCCGCCTGCTTCGGCAGGCGCAGGCTGAACAGGAAGGCAATCGCCATCATCGCCGTGACGTACCAATAGAAAGTGTTTTCCATCCCCAGGGTCTTCAGGCCCAGGGCCACATACTCGGCCGAACCGCCGAATGCTGCGTTCGCCACCGCATAGGCCAGGCCAACACCCAGTGCACGCACCTGCGGCGGGAACATCTCAGCCTTCACCAGACCGCTGATCGAGGTGTAGAAACTGACGATACACAGGGCCAGGCTGATCAGCACGAAGGCCATGAACGGGCTGGTCACGGTTTTCAGTGCCATCAGCAGCGGCACGGTGCACAGGGTACCGAGGCCGCCGAACAGCAGCATCGAATTGCGCCGACCGATACGGTCGGACAGCATGCCGAAGAACGGCTGCAACACCATGAACAGGAACAACGCCCCGGTCATCACGTAGCTGGCGTTCTTGGCTGTCATGCCCGCGGTGTTGACCAGGTACTTCTGCATGTAGGTGGTGAAAGTATAGAAAATCAGCGAGCCACCCGCGGTGTAGCCCAGTACCGTGATGAACGCCGCTGCGTGATTGCGGAACAGGCCTGCGATAGAACCTGCATCCTTGTCATTGCGGGCTTCGGCGCTACTGGTCTCGTGCAGCGAACGGCGCAACATCAGCGAGATCAGGGCGGCGATGGCCCCCACCACGAAGGGAATGCGCCAGCCCCAGGCCCGCAGTTCATCTTCAGTCAGCAGCTGTTGCAGGATCACCACGACCAATACCGCCAGCAACTGGCCGCCGATCAGGGTGACGTACTGGAACGAAGCAAAGAAGCCGCGCTGCCCACGCAGTGCCACTTCACTCATGTAGGTGGCCGTGGTGCCGTATTCGCCCCCTACCGACAGCCCCTGGATCAGGCGGGCCAGCAATAGCAGCGCCGGGGCCCAGGTGCCGATGCTGGCATAGGTGGGCAGGCAGGCGATCATCAGGGAGCCGAAGCACATCATCAGCACCGAGATCATCAGGGAGTTCTTGCGACCGTGGCGGTCGGCGAGGCGGCCGAAGATCCAGCCACCAATGGGGCGCATCAGGAAGCCTGCGGCGAATACACCTGCCGTGTTCAACAGCTGCACGGTGGGGTCGTCGGAGGGGAAGAAGGCCGGGGCAAAATAGATCGCGCAGAAGGCGTAGACGTAGAAGTCGAACCATTCCACCAGGTTGCCTGACGAGGCACCGACAATAGCGAAGATGCGCTTGCTGCGTTCTTCGCCGGTGTAATAGGTTGAGGTCATGAGGGTTTCACTCCTGGAGGGTCCTGGGTAAGTCTAGACATACCTAGTAACACACTCGTTCCGCTATCTGGCTGGCAATTGGCCTTGTGTCTCACAGGACAGACCTCTTCGCGGGCAAGCCCGCCCCCACAGGTGATTGCGTGGATCCCTGTAAGAGCGGGCTTGCCCGCGAAGCGGCCGGTACAGGTCAAACCCGCTCGATGGCCAGTGCCAGACCTTGGCCAACGCCCACACACATGGTCGCCAGGCCTTTACGCCCACCACTCTTCTCCAGTTGGTGCAGCGCAGTCAGCACCAGGCGTGCACCGCTCATGCCCAGCGGATGGCCCAGGGCAATGGCGCCACCATTAGGGTTTACCTGTGGTGCATCGTCAGCGACACCCAGCTCACGCAGCACCGCCAGGCCTTGACTGGCAAACGCTTCGTTAAGCTCGATCACGTCGAAATCGCTTACCGCAACCCCCAGACGCTCGGTCAGCTTGCGCACCGCCGGCACCGGGCCAATGCCCATGACACGTGGAGCAACGCCGCCGCTGGCCATGCCCAGAACGCGGGCACGCGGGGTCAGGCCGTGTTTCTTCACCGCTGCGGCCGAGGCCAGGATCATCGCTGCAGCACCGTCGTTAACGCCCGAGGCGTTGCCGGCGGTGACCGTCTTGTCCGGGCCGTTGACCGGTTTGAGCTTGGTCAGCGCCTCCAGCGTGGTTTCCGGGCGCAGGTGTTCGTCACGTTCGACGATGATTTCGCCCTTCTTGTGAGCGATACGCACCGGAACAATTTCTTCGGCAAAGAAGCCGGCAGCCTGCGCAGCGGCAGCCTTCTGCTGGCTGCGCAGGGCGAAAGCGTCCTGGTCGGCACGCGAAACCTGATAGTCGTCAGCCACGTTGTCGGCGGTTTCCGGCATGGAATCCACACCGTACTGGCGCTTCATCAGCGGGTTGATGAAACGCCAGCCAATGGTGGTGTCTTCCAGCTTCATGTTGCGCGAATAGGCGTTTTCAGCCTTGCCCATGACGAACGGGGCGCGCGACATCGACTCGACGCCACCCGCAATCACCAGTTCCATCTCGCCGCTGGCGATGGCGCGGAACGCGGTGCCGATGGCATCCATGCCCGACGCGCACAGGCGGTTCAAGGTGACGCCCGGGATGCTTTCCGGCAGGCCGGCCAGCAGCAGTGCCATACGGGCCACGTTGCGGTTGTCTTCACCGGCCTGGTTGGCGCAGCCGAAGAACACTTCGTCTACCTGGTCCCATTGCACGCCAGGGTTGCGCTCAATCAGCGCCTTCAGCGGCACGGCTGCCAGGTCGTCGGCCCGCACGCTGGCCAGGGCGCCGCCAAAGCGGCCGATCGGGGTACGGATGGCGTCACAGATGAATACGTCGTGCATCAGGCTTCTCCTGCCAGCTGACCATGATCAGCGGCGGTACGGGCGTCGAGGTCACGCATGGCGGACGGCTCGATTGGGGTGGGTGTGGAAATGGTCTGCGCGTGGCATTTGGAGGCTCCTGGTCAGGGTGCTTCGATGAACCCAGATTAAGGAGACTGGTGGGCGCCTTACAATCCGATAATCGACTATTTGTGCGATTAACGAACCATTTGTTGCGCAACTGCCCACGCCCACCGCAGGGCAGCTGTGCGCCCTGATCGCAGCACAACGCCGCACCTGTCGGCGCGGCGTTGTGCTGTGAATGGGCCGTACCGCGGCCCTCGCCCTCAGGTTGCGTCGGCGTGGCTGACCAGCCCCTTGACGACCACACCCACAGTCGCCAGCGCTGCCGGCACCAGCAACGCCGTCAGCACCTGCTCGAAGTTCCAGCCCAGGCCAAGCAGCGTTGCACCACTCCAGGCCCCAAGAATCGCACCAAAGCGGCCAATACCCAGCATCCACGATACACCTGTGGCACGGCCCTGAGTGGGATAGAAGCGCGCCGCCAGCGATGGCATTGCCGACTGCGCACCGTTCACACACATACCGGCAACCAGTACCAACGTAGCTAGCAAGGTGATGTTGCCCAGGCTCTGCCCCACTGCGTAGGCGAACACCCCGGCCAGCAGATAGAAAATGCCAATCACCTTGTGCGGATTGAAACGGTCCATGGCCCAACCCACGCCGACTGCACTTAGCACGCCGCCAAACTGGAACAGCGCACCGATGAACGCCGCCTGCTCCATGCTCGCGCCGCTGTCACGCATCAGGGTTGGCAGCCAGCTGGTCAGAAGGTAGACGATCACCAGGCCCATGAAATAGGTCAGCCACAGCAACACGGTACCCAAGCCGTAGGTGCCAGAGAAGATCACCGCGAACACGTTGCGCGCAGCCACCGCCTTTTGCTCAGGCACGCTGAAACTGCCTGCCTCGGCCACCACTTGCGGGGCGATTGGCGACAAGGTCTTGCGCACCTTGTCGGTGCCGCGGTTGCGCACCACCAGGAACCGCGCCGACTCCGGCAGCCAGACCATCAGCACCAGCGCCAGCAGCAACGGCAGCACGCCACCGATGACCAGCAGGCTGTGCCAGCCGTAGGCCGGGATCATCTTGGCGGAAATGAAGCCACCACCCGCCATGCCCAGGTTGAAGCCACAGAACATGCTGGTCACCAGCAGCGACTTGAGGCGCTCCGGGGTGTATTCGGACAACAGCGTGGTAGCGTTGGGCATGCCTGCACCCAGGCCCAGGCCAGTCAGGAAGCGCAGTACCAGCAACTGGTCGACGTTGGTGGCATAGGCCGAGGCCAGGCTGAAACCACCAAATACCAGCACCGCCCCCACCAGCACGCCTTTGCGGCCGAAACGGTCAGCCAGGGGCCCGGAGCCCAGGGCGCCAAACACCATGCCGATCAACGCGGCACTCATGACCGGCCCGAGGCTGGCGCGGTCGATCCCCCACTCTTGCGACAGTGCCGGGGCGATGAAACCCATGGCAGCAGTGTCCAGGCCATCGAGGAAGACGATCAGAAAGCACAGCAGCACGACTCGCCACTGATAGCGGGACAGCGGCTGCTGATTGATGAACGACTGAACGTCGAGGCTTTTGCCGACGTTGGTTTGCGCTTGATTCATTATTGTTATCCAGAATGTGGGGCACAGTCAGGCCATTGCACGCGGGTAACCGGTACAAAGGCGATGATTGGGGTATATGGCCTGGGTCAGCCTGGATACAACGGTACTGCATGCGGGTGCGGCCGCAGCAGGGAGGTGACAGTATTCATGCGTAAGTGCCTCTTATGTTTTTCTTGTTCGGTCGGCTAGCCGACCGTTGCGAGAGACATTAATCAGCGGGCCGGGGTGACGCAATTCACCCGGCACGACACTGTGCGTTTATCGCACAAGAAACGGTTTTGCCTGTTCTGATTCGGGGCCGCAACGTGCTCCCTGCGCTTTCAACCAAACAACTGATGGCAAAGGTCTCGACTGGCTGCCAGTAAAATCGGCAAGAACCGCTGCTCCAGTTCACTGCGGGTCACCCGCCCAACATGGGTACTTACGTTCAAGGCAGCCAACACCTGCCCCGAAGCGTCATACACCGGTACTGCAATCGATCGCAGCCCCTGTTCCAGTTCCTGGTCCACCACGCACCAGCCCTGGGCGCGCACCTGCTGGATGCAGGCGAACAACGATTCGGGATCATTCAGGGTGCGGCTGGTGCGCGCTTTGAGATCAGCACGTTCCAGATACTCACGCAGGCTGGTGTCGTCCATGGCCGCCAGCAGAATGCGCCCCATCGACGTGCAGTAGGCCGGCAGGCGTCCGCCCACCGAGAGATCGACCGAAATCAGCCGCTCGACCGTGGCCGAACGGGCGATATAAAGGATGTCGTCGCCTTCGAGGGTGGCCATGTTGGCCGCCTCATGCAACTGGTCGCTGATGCGATCCAGGTACGGCTGGGCAGAAATTGCCAGTGGCGTCGACGACAGGTAAGCATGCCCCAGGGTCAGCACTTTGGGCAGCAGCGAATAGGTACGCCCGTCGGTGGTGGCGTAACCCAGCTTGATCAACGTGTGCAGGCAACGGCGCACCGCTGCGCGAGGGATTTCAGTACGGTGGCTGATCTGGGCGATGGTCAGGTGGCGCTTGCGCTCCTGGAATGCCTGGATCACGGCCAGGCCACGTGCCAGCGAGGTCATGAAGTCCGGGTCACCGGTAAAGGCCTGGATGCGCTTGGCCGGGGAAGCCACGATCGGCGGCGCCATGGCAGCCGAAGCAGGTCGCGCCACCTCTGCATTGCCGGAATCGTTGCCCAGGGTTTCGTCACTCATCGCACACCTCAAAAAAAACACCGGTTCGTGCGATTATCGAACAAACGGCCGATAATCGCAATTGACCGCCGACACTTTTGCTTATACCTTTCTCATGCCACTTGTGGCTTCTTTGGAGAGACTGGTCAGGTACCCACCGTAGAAGTCCCCAGGCAACGGCCTCGCCTTTCGGCGAGGCCGTTTTTCATTACGACCCGCCCTGACATTGCAACGAACTTCTATCCGTCATTCCTTTCTAACTTGTACGAAAGGTCCAAACTGTTCGCGGGCACATCCTGCTATTTACGCCAGATGATGTCAGGGCTGCGTAAATTAACGATGATCGGCGAATTATCGGTTGCTATAATCGATTGCGCAGGCCCTCCGCTTACCGTGGTCATGGAACCTTCCGCTTTATCAAGCCGTTGCGGCCCGCAAGGCAAAATGCATGTTGCACAATGCATAACAACAGTCATTACACTTATTTCAGGTACTGCACGTGACGAAAGATGAACTGCGCGCGGAACTCGAGCGCCAGGCTGAACGTTACAAGGATGTTTATGGTGGCGAAGTCACCACTTACGCCGCACAACCGGATCCGGAACGCAAACCCTGGCGCAAGCGTGCCAGCGTTCGTGACCAGGCCTTCAGCCAGGAACTGGAACGCATCGAAAAAGAATTGCGCAGCGACAACCCCTGAGCCTCGGGGCGCCCTCTGCGTGTCGTCGCCCGGTATACCCGGGCGAGGTCGATCTTTACTGTCTGGCCGATGATGAAATGGAATCACACAAATTTCATACGGCCGTTTGAATTTTAGGGAAATGACCATTTCTCAACATTTCGGCCTTATTTCGCCATATTTTGTGATTTTTTACCGCCATTTATCGCCTTGAGCGCCCCCCTCCGCACGACACGATTGCACCCTGAAGGCGGTCATCTGTCTGTTGCAGGTGCATCGATTGCCAAGGTTTTCTGGCATAATCCCGCCCCCCTATGACCCGCCAGACAACCTTCATGATCGATTTATTCAGCGGACTGGATGCCTGGGTGTTGGTGAGCCTGCTGCTCGCCTTGACCTTCGTACTCGCCTTCGAGTTCATCAATGGCTTTCATGACACCGCCAACGCGGTAGCTACCGTCATCTATACCAAAGCCATGCCGCCACACCTCGCCGTGTTCTTCTCCGGCGTGTTCAACTTCCTTGGCGTTCTGCTCGGCGGTGTAGGGGTGGCCTATGCCATCGTGCACCTGTTGCCGGTAGAGCTGCTGATCAATGTGAACACCGGACACGGCCTGGCCATGGTCTTCTCGTTGCTGGCCGCGGCCATCACCTGGAACCTGGGCACTTGGTACTTTGGCATCCCTGCCTCCAGTTCGCACACGCTGATCGGCTCCATTCTCGGTGTCGGGCTGGCCAACGCCCTGATCAACGACATTCCGCTAGGCGACGGCGTCAACTGGCAGAAAGCGATCGATATCGCCATGTCGCTGGTGGTCTCGCCAATGGCCGGTTTCGCCGTTGCTGCCCTGGTGCTGATCGGCCTGAAATGGTGGCGCCCGCTGTCGAAGATGCACAAGACCCCGGAACAGCGCCGCAAGCTCGATGACAAGAAGCACCCACCCTTCTGGAACCGTCTGGTCCTGGTTGTTTCCGCCATGGGCGTGAGCTTCGTGCACGGCTCCAACGACGGCCAGAAAGGCATCGGCCTGATCATGCTGGTGCTGATCGGTATTGTGCCGGCCAAGTTCGTACTCGACCTGAACAGCACCACCTACCAGATCGAACGTACTCGCGACGCTACCCTGCACATGAGCCAGTTCTACCAGCGTAACGCCGCCACCCTGGGCGAGTTCCTGGCACTGGGCAAGGCCAAGGCCAGCGATCTGCCGGAGCAGTTCAGTTGCAACCCGCAGCAGACCGAGCCGACCATTGCTGCGCTGCAGACCTCGCTGAAAGGCGTGACGGACTATCACAGCCTCGATGCCGAGAAGCGCGTTGAAGTGCGCCGCTATTTGTTGTGCCTGGATGACACGGCAAAGAAGGTTGGCAAGCTGCCAGGCCTGGACGCCCGTGAAAAGTCCGACCTTGAAAAACTGCGCAAAGACCTCACCGCCACCACCGAATACGCCCCGTTCTGGGTGATCGTGGCCGTCGCCCTGGCCCTTGGCCTGGGCACCATGGTTGGCTGGAAGCGCGTGGTATTGACGGTGGGCGAGAAGATCGGCAAACAAGGCATGACCTATGCCCAAGGTATGTCGGCACAGATCACCGCAGCCTGCGCCATCGGTATGGCCAACGTATTCGCCCTGCCGGTGTCGACCACCCACGTGCTGTCGTCCGGCGTGGCCGGCACCATGGTCGCCAACAAAAGTGGCCTGCAAGGCGGCACTGTAAAAACCATCCTGCTGGCATGGGTCCTGACCCTGCCTGCCTCGATGGGCCTGGCGGCCGGCCTGTTCTGGCTGGCGTCCAAAGCCATTGGCTGAGTGACACCGCAATGAATAAAGGCGCCCTCGGGCGCCTTTTTCATAGCCGTTATGTCTGCCGAAGCAGCCTTGTGCTACCAGGGGTATGGGCGCGGCGCAGGAAGACTACCTTTTCTTGCCCCCTAACAACGACCCCATCAACCCGCGCACCAACTGCCGCCCCAACTGGTTAGCGGCCTGGCGCACTGCTGACTTGATCGCCTGCCCCGCTGCACTCTGCAAGAACTCACCCGCCTTGTCGGCAAAACTCTCTTCATCCGCCTTCGGTTGCGGCGCCGGTTCCACCGGCTCGCCCTTACGCTGGCTCAGCATTTCATAGGCTGACTCACGGTCCACCGGTTTGTCATAGCGCCCGGCCAATGGCGAAGCCGCAATCAGCGCACTGCGCTCAGCCGCACCCAGTGGCCCGATACGCGACTGCGGCGGTGCAACCAGCACCCTCTGCACGATCGCCGGTGTGCCCTTTTCTTCCAACGTCCCCACCAGCGCCTCACCAATACCCAGTTCGGTAAGCACCGCCAGGGTGTCGAATGTTGGGTTGGGACGGAAACCATCGGCTACCGCCCGCAGCGACTTCTGCTCCTTGGCCGTGAACGCCCGCAAGCCGTGCTGAATGCGCAAGCCCAACTGGGCCAGTACCGCGTCAGGCAAGTCACCCGGCGACTGGGTAACGAAATAGACCCCCACCCCCTTGGAGCGGATCAGCCGGACCACTTGCTCAAGACGGTCTTGCAGCGCCTTGGGCGTGCCGTTGAACAGCAAGTGTGCTTCATCGAAGAACAGCGCCAGCACCGGCTTGTCGGCATCACCGCGCTCGGGCAACTGCTCGAACAGTTCGGCCAGCAACCACAACAGGAACGTCGCGTACACCTTGGGTGCCTCGTGCACCAATCGGCTGGCATCGAGCAGGTGGATACGTCCACGGCCATCCGGATCAGGGCGCAGCAGGTCCTCCAGTTGCAATGCCGGCTCGCCGAACAGTGCCTCGGCACCCTGCTGCTCCAAGGTAGCGAGCCGGCGCAACAAAGCCTGGGTGGAGGCCGTGGTCATCAGCGCGCTGTCTTCGCCGAGCAGATGCGGGTTGTCCTTCAGATGCGCCAGCAGGGCCTTGAGGTCTTTGAGGTCCAGCAGCAGCAGGCCTTCGCGGTCGGCCACCTTGAATGCTGCATACAGCGCCGCCTGCTGGCTGTCGGTCAGTTCCAGCAAGTTGCCCAGCAGCAGCGGCCCCATTTCACTGAGGGTGGTGCGCAGCGGGTGGCCCGACAGCCCGGCGATATCCCACAAGCTCACCGGGTAGGCCTTGGGCGTATGCCCCAGCCACGGCATGCCGGCGATGCGCTCAGCCACCTTGCCTTGTGGCGCACCGGCAGCACCCAGGCCACAGAGGTCGCCTTTGACATCGGCGGCGAACACCGCTACCCCCGCGTCGCTGAACACCTCCGCCAGGTGCTGCAGGGTGACGGTCTTGCCAGTACCGGTTGCGCCAGCCACCAGACCGTGGCGGTTGGCCAGGCGCATTGCTTGCCCGACTGGCTGGCCATCCGGGCCCGCGCCTACAACGATGGTCGAAAATTCCGACATCTCTTTAATCCTCTGCTCAAGCTTTAGCTTAATTCGGCCGATACCTGTGGGTGTTATTCGCCTTAATTAGAGAGGAACAGCCGAAAAGGGACTTTTCGGGGTGTTGCACAACCTACGGCTCCACTCGTGCGAACGCCTGATATAAAACCTTAGCGGAACCGATTACGCCATGAACAAAAGCCTTCGTTTCAGCCACAAGATTCTTTTGGCGGCATCACTGATCGTGATACTCGCCTTCAGCCTTTTCACCCTCTACAACGATTACCTCCAGCGTAATGCGATCCGCGAGGACCTGGAAAACTATCTGGCTGAAATGGGCACCTCCACGTCGACCAACATTCGCAACCTGTTCGAGGGCCGGATAAAGCTGGTGGAGAACCTGGCGCAGAACATTGCCCAAGACCCAGCCAACGCCGAAACCCTGATGGGTCAGAATGCGCTGATATCCAGCTTCCTCACGGTCTACCTGGGCAAAGTCGACGGCGGTTTCAGCGTACGCCCGGACGCGAAGATGCCCGACGGCTACGACCCGCGCACCCGCCCTTGGTACAAGGACGGCATGAACGCCAGCGGCGCGACGCTGACCGAACCCTACATCGATATGACCACCAACAAGATGGTCATTGGTATCCTCAGCAAGGTCTCCAGCAGCGTGGGCGTGGTCGGCGGCGACCTGGCCCTGGACGGCCTGGTGCAGATCATCAACTCGCTGAACTTCGGCGGCATGGGATACGCCTTCCTGGTCAACGACCAGGGCAAGATACTGGTGCACCCGGATAAAGATCTGGTCATGAAATCGCTGTCGGACCTGTTCCCGCAGCGCACGCCGAAACTGACCGGTGAGCTGACCGAAGTGCAAAGCGAGGGCCAGACCCGCCTGCTGACCTTCAGCCCGATTACCGGCCTGCCGTCGGCAAACTGGTACATCGGCCTGTCGGTGGACAAGGACAAGGCCTTCTCGATGCTCAGCACCTTCCGCACCTCGGCGGTGATCGCCACGGTGGTGGCAGTGGTGATCATCATCGGCCTGCTCGGCTTGCTGATCCGCGTGTTGATGCAACCACTGCACACCATGACCCGCGCCATGGAAGACATAGCCGAAGGTGAAGGCGACCTGACCAAGCGCCTGCACATCCACAACCACGACGAATTCGGTGTCCTCGGCAACGCCTTCAACCGCTTCGTCGAACGCATTCACAGCAGCATTCGCGAAGTGTCCTCGGCCACCGAGCAGGTCAACGAAGTAGCCCTGCGGGTGATCAGCGCTTCGAATTCGTCGATGACCAACTCCGACGAGCAGTCCAACCGCACCAACAGTGTCGCCGCCGCCATCAATGAATTGGGCGCTGCGGCTCAGGAAATCGCCGGCAACGCCGCCCAGGCTTCGCAGCACGCAAGCTCCGCACGCCTGCTGGCCGAAGAAGGCCAGCAAGTGGTCGAGCGCAACATTGCCGCAATGAACCGCCTGTCCGACCTGATCGTCACCTCCAGCGCGCACATCGAAACACTCAACAGCAAGACCGTGAATATCGGCCAGATCCTGGAAGTGATCACCAGCATTTCCCAGCAGACCAACCTGCTGGCGCTGAACGCCGCCATCGAAGCGGCCCGCGCCGGTGAGGCCGGGCGTGGCTTTGCCGTGGTCGCCGATGAGGTGCGCAATCTGGCTCACCGCACCCAGGAGTCGGCACAGCAAGTGCAGACCATGATCGAAGAGCTGCAGGTCGGTGCCCGCGAGTCGGTCGACACCATGGACCAGAGCCAGCGCCACAGCCAGGACAGCATGCAGATCGCCAACCAGGCGGGTGAGCGACTGGACAGTGTTACCGTGCGCATTGGCGAGATCGACGGCATGAACCAGTCGGTGGCCACCGCCACCGAAGAGCAGACCGCCGTGGTCGAGGCGATCAACATGGACATCAACGAGATCAACATGCTCAACCAGGAAGGCGTGGAGAACCTGCAAGCGACCCTGCGCGCCTGCTCCGACCTCGAGCAGCAGGCTGGCCGCCTGAAGCACCTGGTGGGCAGCTTCCGTATCTGATAGAGGCTACACCTTCACCTGGAGCAGCCTTGTGCTGCTCCAGGCATTGCGCACTCCCCTCCTCTCAAACCGATCGAACAAACTATCCTTCTGATAGGTCCACCTTTAGGCATTTCATCGCCGGCATTTCAACGCCGGATGACAGACCCGAAGACGATCCCGGAGGGATGCTGATCGTGCACATCGCCGACATCACCATGTTCTACGCCCCGGCCAGCGGTGGCGTACGTACCTATCTTGATGCCAAACATCACCGTCTCGACGCCATTCACGGCGTACGCCACAGCCTGTTGATTCCCGGTGCCAGCGCCCAGCACGGCGATGGCATCTATCAGGTACCTGCGCCGCCCTTGCCGTTTGGCAAGGGCTACCGCTTTCCGGTACGCCTGGCCCCCTGGTGCAATACACTGCGCACGCTCAAACCCGACCTGATTGAAGTTGGCGACCCCTACCTGACCGCCTGGGCGGCGCTGGAAGCGCGGCGCCAGCTCGACGTGCCCGTGATCGGTTTCTACCATTCCGACCTGCCGTTACTGGTCAGCAACCGCATGGGCAACTGGTTCGCACCCAATGTCGAGGCCTACGTCAGCAAGCTATACGGCAACTTTGATCGGGTACTGGCCCCCAGCCAGGTGATGGCCGACAAACTACGCCGCTTGGGCGTGCGCGATGTCCATGTGCAGCCGCTGGGCGTTGACCTTGCCACCTTCCACCCCTCCCGGCGCGACCCACATGTGCGTGCCGAACTGGGCATTGCCGACACCAGCCGCCTGTTGATCTTTGCCGGCCGCGGCTCGCGGGAAAAGAACCTGCCGGTGCTGCTTGACTGCATGCAGCAACTCGGCGACCCCTACCACCTGTTACTGGTGGGCTCGAACATGCCGGCCAGCGTGCCGCACAACGTCAGCGTCATCGATCACTTCTGCCCGGCTGCCGAGGTGGCCCGGCTGATCGCCAGCGCCGACTTGCTGGTGCATGCTGGCGACCAGGAAACATTCGGCCTGGTCATTCTCGAAGCGATGGCCAGCGCCACCCCCGTGGTGGCCGTGCGCGCCGGTGCGTTCCCTGAAATCATCAACGAACAGTGTGGCCGCCTGTGCACGCCCAACGATGGTCGGGCCATGGCGTGCGCCGTGCGCGAGGCGTTCGAGGCGGGTATCCGCGAGCTCGGCGTGCAGGCCCGCCACCATGTAGAGCAACATTATTCATGGGATAACGTAGTAGCTGGCCTGCTCCAGCACTACCAGGCCGTGCTCGGCCACCAGCCGCAGGTGCGCGCCCATGCTTGAGCCCTCCGCCAGCCAGCGCAGCCTCATGCTGGTGTTGCATGATATTGCCCCGGAAACCTGGCCGGACTATGAACCGTTCGTAAGGGCCGTGGACGCGCTGGGCAACGTGCCAATGACATGGCTGGTGGTCCCGGACTTCCATCGACGTAATCCGCTGCACCAGGCACCTTCGTTCTGCCGCCTCCTGGACGAACGCCTTGCCAAAGGCGACGAACTGGCGCTTCACGGCTACGCCCATGCTGACGAAGGCCCCGCCCCCCGCAGCCCCATCGACTACTTCATGCGGCGTATATATACCCATGAAGGCGAGTTCTACGGCCTTGATGAGAACGAAGCGCTTACCCGTCTACAGGAGGGCCTGGCACTGTTCGAAGACCAAGGGTGGCCTGTGGCAGGGTTTGTCGCACCGGCCTGGCTCATGAGCCAGGGCACACGGCAAGCGCTGTGCCGCCTGCCACTGAAATACACCAGTACACCGCAGCATCTGTACCGCTTGCCGGACTTTACGGCCATTGATGCGCCAGGCCTGGTCTGGAGCGCACGGAGCGCATGGCGTCGCACGTTGTCCCGCACGCTGTGCGACTGGCAATGCCGGCGCTGGCGGGGCGCGAGCACATTGCGCTTGGGGCTGCACCCTGTAGACATGCGTCATCGCTCATCCCGAGACTATTGGTTGCGAACGCTGGAAACACTGGTGAAGGATGGCCGCGAACCGCTGACCAAATCTGCCTGGCTGGAGCGCCAGGGGGCAGCATGAAGCGCTGGGCCTGGCTGGCGCTGGCATTGCTGGGGGCAGCGCTGGTGCCAGCGTTGCTGGGTGGTAGCGAGCTGCTGCCGAGGCTGAGCCGGTTCGACCCGCACCTGCTGCTCATGCTGCTAGGCATGATTCTGTTGTGCTGGGTCATCAATGCGCTGCGCCTGCGCCTGTTGCTGGGTGAACAGGCAAAACAGTTGAGCCATGCTCGCAGCCTCGGCGTGGTCATGGCCACCGAGTTTGCCATCTGCACCACCCCTGGCGGCAGTGGTGGGCCGCTGACCCTGATGGCCCTGCTGGCGCGAGACCGCATCCGCCCGGCGCGCAGCGGCGCCGTTTTTGCCATGGACCAGTTGAACGACCTGGTGTTCTTCTTCTGCGCAATGCTGGCGATTGCCGGCTACGCGCTGTTCCACAGCCTGGGCCGCAGCCAGGAAAGCATGTTGCTTGGCAGTGCGTTAATGCTGTGCACAGCGTTGGCCGGGGTGATCGGGCTGTTGCGCTACCGGCGCCCGATAATGCGCATGAACGGCAGGCTGTTGCAGCGCATGGGGATGGGCCAGCCGCGCAAACGTCGCTGGGCGCGCAAACTGCTGCACTTCGTTGCAGCACTGGCGCAGACCTGGCGCCTGCCCAAGCGCAGGCTGAGCCTGGTGTTCACCCTGACGTGCATCCACTGGGGGCTGCGCTACAGCGTGCTGTACCTGGTGTTGCGGGGCTTGGGGGTAGACCTGCAGTGGATTCCCAGCTTCCTGGTGCAGATGCTGTCGCTGAGCGCCGGCCAATTCAGTCTGCTGCCTGGCGGGGCCGGGGCCGCCGAGCTGACGTCGGCCAGCCTGTTGACACCCTTGGTGGGCAGTTCGACCGCAGCTGCGGCAATCCTGATATGGCGGGCGGTTACTTACTACTTTTATCTGCTGGCTGGGGGGCCGGTGTTTGTGTGCCTGCTGGGACGTCCGTTGCTGGAGCGCTGGCGGCGTCAGGCGGGTTGAGCTGTTGCCAGAGTTCGGCGGCGCCGGGGAAGTCGGTGCCATCCGTGTCATCCAGGGCGTCAGGGTCGTAGCGGGCCAGGCAGCCTTCGCCAAGAATCGGTGGAGGTGAGACGACGGGGTTGTTGCGTTGCTTGGTCATTGCCGTTTCACCCAAGATTGCCGGGGCGCTCTGCGCCCCTGTTGCGACAGGGCTGCGCAGCAGCCCAGCCTCTTACAGCAAGCCGGACGGTGTCAGTCGAACACCACAGTCTTGTTACCATGCACCAGCACACGGTCTTCCAGGTGATAACGCAGGCCACGGGCCAGCACCATCTTCTCCACATCACGGCCAAAGCGGACCATGTCCTCGATGCTGTCGGCATGGCTGACACGCACCACATCCTGCTCGATGATCGGGCCGGCATCCAACTCTTCAGTGACGTAGTGGCACGTCGCGCCAATCAGCTTCACCCCACGCAGGGCAGCCTGGTGGTAAGGCTTGGCGCCGACGAACGACGGCAGGAAGCTGTGATGGATGTTGATCACCTTCTCGGCATAGTCCCGGCACAGTTGTGGTGGCAGGATTTGCATGTAGCGGGCCAGCACCACGACGTCGGCGGCATGCTCCTGCACCAGGCGCGACACTTCGGCAAAGGCCGGGGCCTTGTCTTTGGGGTCGACCGGAACATGGAAGAACGGAATACCGTGCCACTCGACCATGCTGCGCAGGTCGTTGTGGTTGGAGATGACGCAAGGGATCTCGCAGTCCAGCTCATCGGTGTGCCAGCGGTGCAGCAAGTCTGCCAGGCAGTGCGACTCACGGCTGGCCATCAATACCACGCGTTTTTTCTGAGCCGAGTCGGTAATGCGCCAGGTCATGGAGAACTCTTCGGCGATCGGCGCAAACGCCTCACGGAAGGCTTCGATACCGAACGGCAGCGATTCAGCGCGGATTTCATGACGCATGAAGAACCAACCGCTCTGCTCATCGGAGTGGTGGCTGGCTTCGTTGATCCAGCCATTGTACAAGGCCAGGAAATTACTGACTTTCGCCACGATGCCTACACGGTCGGGGCAGGCGATCACCAGACGATAGGTGCGCATGAATGAGACTCCAGAACTTCGCAAAGGCGCCTATTCTAGCGGCCCGCCAGAAAAAACGCAGTATTGATCGCTGCCGCGATTGCATATGCAGGCCCGAAAACGCCACACGGGCGCTGCCTGACAGACAAGAGGAAACGCACGGGGCATATGTAAAAATTTGTTCACGTAGAGAAATGCTGTCACAGCTTAATTAACAGTTAATTGCCCAATCTTATGTTTACTTGCGAGTAGGGGCTGTCTATTATTGCCCCACACATTTCTGAACACGCATTAAGGAACACTCCATGTCCCTGATCAACGAGTACCGCGCTACCGAAGAAGCCATCAAGGAACTTCAGGCCCGCCTGGCCAATCTGTCGCAGGATGACAAGCTGAAGAAAGAACTGGAGTTCGAAGGCAAACTGCGCACACTGATGGGCGAGTACTCCAAGTCGCTGCGCGACGTGATTGCCCTGCTCGATCCAGAATCGAAACTGAGCAAGGCACCTCGTGGTTCGGTCAAGACTACCGCCACCAAGCGCGCACGCAAGGTCAAGCAATACAAGAACCCGCACAACGGTGAAGTGATCGAAACCAAAGGCGGCAACCACAAGACCCTGAAAGAGTGGAAAGCCACTTGGGGCGGCGATGTGGTTGAAAGCTGGGCAACCCTGCTGGACTGATTATCCGCATACGCCTCTTGCTTCGCACAACAAAAACGCCGGCACACTGCCGGCGTTTTTGTTTACCGGCCATCAGCCGATTGAATAGTGCTCCTGCAATTGTCGAGCATGCAGTTGCCAGGCCTCCAACACTCGCCTGCCCGCCTCGTCGGCGCCCTCCCAGGCTTGCTGGCGTGCCTGTTCGAAGTCGCCCAAGGTATTCGGCGCGCCCCACTGCGGGTCGCTCAGGCGTTGCTGGCAGAAGCCATACCAACGTTGCCGCTCTTCGGGGGTCAAGGTTTCAGGAAAGTTACGTGCCCGGTAGCGAAACAACAGCTCCGGCAAACGCGGATCATCGAACATCCAGTGGCCATGGCTCAACTGCGCCGGTTCCAGCGCACGAACTTGCTCGCATAAGCGCCGGTCGCGGTCACCTATAAAACCCTCATACAACTGCTGTTCCGGGTCCTCGCTCGGAGCGAACTCGTCCTTGCCATAGATGTGCTCCAGCTTTTCTTGCCATTGCGCCTGTTGATTGGCCAATTGTTCGCCGCGCGATTGTAACAACGTCAAGTCCAGGCCCAATCGTTGTTGATCGAGCGGGCGCAATACCGACAGCGGCGCCACTACCGGGCAACGATTGATCTGCACCAATTTGAGCGGTACCGGTAATTCACCTTCAGCCAATTCATCATGCCGGGTGTACAAGCGCTGACGCAAAACTTCAGCACTTTCCCGCAGTAACGGTAGGGTTTCCTGATGCAGGTCGCAGACAATCAGTGCATTGCGATTACGCGGGTGCCAGGCCAGTGGCAATACGACCCCCAGGTAATTGCGCGCCGCCGAAAAACGCCCGGATATATGCACCAGTGGCTGCAACAGACGGATCTGTTCCATCACTTTATGCTTGCTGCGCAGTTGAAACAGCCAGTCATACAACTTGGGTTGTTTCTGCCGAATCAGGCGAGCCAAGGCAATGGTTGCCCGCACGTCGGAAAGCGCTTCGTGGGCATGACCGTGGTCAATGCCATTGGCCTTGCTCAGCAGCTCCAGACGCAGGCTGGTGCGCCCGTCCTGCTGCGGCCATTCAATGCCTTCCGGGCGCAGGGCATAGGCGGTGCGTACAATGTCGATCAGGTCCCAGCGGCTATTGCCTCCCTGCCATTCACGGGCATAGGGGTCGAAAAAGTTGCGGTAAAGGCTGTAGCGAGTCACTTCATCGTCGAAGCGCAGGGTGTTGTAGCCGGCACCACAGGTGCCCGGTTGCGCCAGCTGGGCATGCACGCGAGTCATGAACTCGGCTTCGCACAGGCCCTGCTCCGCCAACAGTTGTGGCGTGATGCCTGTCACCAGGCAGGCCGCCGGGTGCGGCAGGATGTCGTCCGACGGTCGGCAATAAAGGCTGATTGGCTCGTCGATTTCGTTGAGGTCGAAGTCAGTGCGCAGGCCGGCCACCTGCAGCGGCCGATCGCAGCGCGGGTTGATGCCGGTGGTTTCATAGTCGTGCCAGAAAATGCTGGAGGTCACGGGGTCGTCCTGTATCGAGGTCGACCCGATTCTAGCGCGATTCTGAAAAATGAACGTTCAGACGGGAGCGTTGGCGGGGCGGAAACTGAAATAGTCGCGCAACGAACGTACGAAATCATCGTACTCGCGCGGAGACTGCAGCAGCATGAAGCCCGAATCGTAGTGCCCAGGCGTCTGGTCCTCGCGGCACCACAGGCAACTGGCCGTGAGGTTGACGAACTGGTGCCCGCCGCCCGGCAGGGGCATACGCAGTTGCAGCTCGTAATCAGGCCCGACCAACACGGGCAGCTGGCTGATGACCATCAACCCATTTTCAGAGGCATTGCCTAGCTGACCGATCTCCTGACCGGTAAAGCGGTTGAACACCTTGAGGACACAAGGTAGCTGATGACGTTCGATGTGGCGCTTGTTAAACATGATCGCGAGTGTATTCCGTACCTGATGCCAGGAATACTAGGTACTGGCGGTTGTTGTAACAGCTGAGTTACAGATTAGCGCAGCACGCGCAGCAAATCCCGTGAAATAAACCACACCTTTGTGTTAGCGCCAAGGTACGGTCGTCACCGGATTGGCCACGGCCGTTTCTGCGCCGCGCAAATGGCCGAGTTTTTCCAGCGTCTGCAGACGCGCTCGGGCGCGATAGGCATATTCGTTGCCCGGGTACTGCTGGATCAGGTACTGATAGGTTTGCGCCGCATCCACGTACAACGCCTGGCGCTCCAGGCACTGGCCGCGCAGCAGTGACACTTCGGGGTGGATGAACGGCCGGGCACGGCTGGTGCGATCAACCTGCGACAGTTCGAGCATGACCCGTGCGCAATCGCCGCGGTCGTAGGCGCGGTAGGCATTGTTCAGATGGTGGTCCATGGACCAGCGGGTACAGCCGACGGCGCTGGCGGCCAAGGCTAAAACGATCAGGGCTCGCATGGGGATCTCCTTTGATGCCAGTGTATCGGCGTTTGCCTGCAAATCTTCACACCCTTTTGCAAGGATACCCTGCCCCGTTCAAATGCCACCCTGCCTTGGTCGCAGGTAGTGCAACGGAACAATGACTACAGCGAGATTCAGGAGTAGCCTTTCGCTGCGCTTCACTATAGGAGTCTGTGCATGAGCATCCGCCGCACCAAAATCGTCGCCACCCTTGGCCCCGCCAGCAACTCGCCGGAAGTGATCGAACAACTGATCCTCGCCGGCCTGGACGTGGCACGTCTGAACTTCTCCCACGGCACGCCGGACGAGCACAAGGCCCGCGCGCGCCTGATCCGTGACATCGCCGCCAAGAACGGCCGCCATGTTGCACTGCTGGGCGACCTGCAGGGTCCGAAGATCCGCATCGCCAAGTTCGCCAACAAGCGCATCGAACTGAAGATCGGTGACAAGTTCACCTTCTCCACCGCCCACCCGCTGACCGAAGGCAACCAGGACATCGTCGGTATCGACTACCCCGACCTGGTCAAGGACTGCGGCGTTGGTGACGAACTGCTGCTCGACGATGGCCGTGTGGTCATGCGCGTCGAAACCGCCACTGCAGACGCCCTGCACTGCGTGGTGATCATCGGTGGCCCGCTGTCGGACCACAAAGGCATCAACCGTAAAGGTGGTGGCCTGACCGCACCGGCCCTGACCGAAAAAGACAAGGCCGACATCAAACTGGCTGCGGAAATGGACCTGGACTACCTGGCCGTTTCCTTCCCGCGTGACGCCAGCGACATGGAATACGCGCGCAAGCTGCGTGACGAAGCCGGCGGCAGCGCCTGGCTGGTGGCCAAGATCGAACGCGCCGAAGCAGTTGCCGATGACGAGACCCTCGACAAGCTGATCGCCGCCTCCGACGCTGTGATGGTTGCCCGTGGTGACCTGGGCGTGGAAATCGGCGACGCCGAGCTGATCGCTATCCAGAAGAAGATCATCCAGCACGCCCGCCGCAACAACAAGGCCGTGATCGTGGCGACTCAGATGATGGAGTCGATGATCCAGAACCCGATGCCGACCCGCGCGGAAGTGTCCGATGTGGCCAACGCCGTGCTGGACAACACCGATGCGGTGATGCTGTCGGCCGAAAGCGCCGCCGGTTCCTACCCGATCGAAGCGGTCCAGGCCATGGCACGCATCTGCCTGGGTGCCGAAAAGCACCCGACCAGCCAGAAGTCCAGCCATCGCCTGCACACCACCTTCCAGCGCTGCGACGAAAGCATCGCCTTGGCGGCCATGTACACTGCCAACCACTTCCCGGGCGTAAAGGCGATCATCGCCCTGACCGAAAGCGGCTACACCCCGCTGATCATGTCGCGCCTGCGTTCGCATGTACCGATCTTCGCCCTGTCGCCGCACCGCGCCACCCAGGCACGCGCCTCGATGTTCCGTGGCGTGTATCCGATTGCCTTCGACCCGGCCGCGCTGCCGGCCGACAAGGTGAGCCAGGCAGCGGTCGACGAACTGCTCAAACGTGGCCTGGTGGAGCAAGGAGACTGGGTGATCCTGACCAAGGGTGACAGCTACCACACTATCGGTGGCACCAACGGCATGAAGATCCTGCACGTGGGTGATCCGCTGGTCGGTTGATCCACGCTTTTCACAGCACAAGGCTCAAGCGCAGCCTTGTGCTGCGAAGAGGCCCCGACAGGAATAACAAAAAGCCCCGGTTCTCGCGAACCGGGGCTTTTTGATGGTGCAGGGGGTAAGGCTGGCTTACATCATGCCGCCCATGCCACCCATGCCGCCCATATCAGGCATGCCAGCAGCTGGCTTGTCTTCCGGCAGGTCGGCAACCATGGCTTCGGTGGTGATCATCAGACCGCCGATCGAAGCAGCAGCTTGCAGCGCCGAGCGAGTAACCTTGGCTGGGTCCAGGATGCCCATCTCGATCATGTCGCCGTATTCACCGGTAGCGGCGTTGTAGCCGAAGTTGCCCGAACCTTGCTTGACCTTGTCAGCAACCACGCTTGGCTCATCACCGGCGTTGGCAGTGATCTGGCGCAGCGGGGATTCAACAGCGCGACGCAGCAGCGCGATACCGACGTTCTGGTCTTCGTTGTCGCCTTTCAGGTCGACGATGGCCGCCAGGGCGCGAACCAGGGCAACACCACCGCCAGGCACCACGCCTTCTTCAACGGCTGCACGGGTAGCGTGCAGGGCGTCTTCAACGCGGGCTTTCTTCTCTTTCATTTCAACTTCAGTGCCGGCACCTACCTTGATCACGGCAACACCGCCAGCCAGCTTGGCCAGACGCTCTTGCAGCTTCTCACGGTCGTAGTCCGAGGAAGTTTCTTCGATCTGGGCACGGATCTGCTTGACGCGTGCTTCGATCTCGGTGTCAGCGCCGGCACCGTCGATGATGGTGGTGTTTTCCTTGGACAGGATGACGCGCTTGGCGTTACCCAGGTGCTCCAGGGTAGCGGTTTCCAGGGACAGGCCGATTTCTTCGGAGATGACCTGGCCGCCAGTCAGGACAGCGATGTCCTGCAGCATGGCCTTGCGGCGATCGCCGAAGCCTGGAGCCTTGACTGCAGCAACCTTGACGATGCCGCGCATGTTGTTGACTACCAGGGTAGCCAGCGCTTCACCTTCAACGTCTTCGGCAACGATCAGCAGTGGGCGGCCGGCCTTGGCAACGGCTTCCAGAACTGGCAGCAGCTCACGGATGTTGGAGATTTTCTTGTCGACCAGCAGCAGCAGCGGGCCTTCCAGCTCGGCAACCATGGTGTCCGGCTTGTTGACGAAGTACGGCGACAGGTAGCCGCGGTCGAACTGCATGCCTTCTACGACGGACAGTTCGTTTTCCAGGCCCGAGCCTTCTTCAACGGTGATCACGCCTTCTTTACCGACTTTTTCCATGGCTTCGGCGATGATTTCACCGATGGAGTTGTCGGAGTTGGCAGAGATAGTACCTACCTGGGCGATGGCCTTGGAGTCGGCGCATGGCTTGGACAGGTTCTTCAGCTCGGCAACAACGGCAGCAGTGGCCTTGTCGATACCGCGCTTCAGGTCCATCGGGTTCATGCCGGCAGCGACGGCTTTCAGGCCTTCGTTGACGATGGCCTGAGCCAGAACGGTAGCGGTGGTGGTGCCGTCACCGGCAGCGTCGTTGGCCTTGGAAGCAACTTCCTTGACCAGCTGGGCGCCCATGTTTTCGAAAGCGTCTTTCAGCTCGATTTCTTTGGCGACGGAAACGCCGTCCTTGGTGATGGTCGGCGCGCCGAAGCTCTTGGCCAGTACCACGTTACGGCCTTTCGGGCCCAGGGTCGCTTTTACCGCGTCAGCCAGAACGTTGACACCAACCAGCATTTTCTTACGAGCGGAATCACCAAATTTTACGTCTTTAGCAGCCATGATCGTTTAATCCTTGAAAAACTTTGGAGTAACGGGAAGTCGGGGGGAAATCAGCCTTCGACAACGGCGAGGATTTCGTTCTCGGCCATGACCAGCAGGTCTTCGCCATCGACTTTCACGGTGTTGCTGCCCGAGTACGGGCCGAAAACCACTTTGTCACCCACTTTCACGGCCAGCGCGCGAACTTCGCCGTTGTCCAGGACGCGACCGGTGCCGACGGCTACAACTTCGCCGCGGTTTGGTTTTTCAGCGGCCGAACCCGGCAGGACGATACCGCCAGCGGTTTTCGATTCTTCTTCGCTGCGACGGATGACTACGCGGTCATGCAGAGGACGAAGTTTCATTGTCGATCTCTCCCAAATTGTGGTTTTCATCGGCCGGTTCGACACCGGCGGTTTTGATGCTGTCCGGCGTTGCCGGGGGTGGCCCGCTGTGAGCGAACCACCTGTGTAATGTCTGGTGTTGCCACCAGAAACCTTGCGGTGACCACATACATGAGGCCGCCACATCCAATTACAAGGCTCGAGATAGAAAATTTTTCATCAGGCCAAAAAAAACCGGGGCCGCTTGCGCGGCCCCGGTCCTTCTTACTTGTCGCGGCGCTCGTACTCGCCTTCGATCACGTTCGGGCGGTGGCCGCCATCACGCGGCTGCGCCTGGAAGGGGTCGTCCTGGAATGCACGCTGGCGCATGGCCTGGGCCTCGGCACGCTCGCGCATCTTGCGCGCTGCCAGGCGGCGGGTGAATGGCAGCAGGCACAGCACACCCAGCACGTCGCTGATGAAGCCGGGCAGCAACAACAGGCCACCACCCACGGCCAGCATCATGCCCTGGAACATGTCCTCGGCGGGCAATTCACCGCGCTGCAGGCTTTCACGGGCGCGCAATGCAGTCGCCAGGCCGGCTACCCGCATGACCAGTACGCCCAAGGCGGAGCCGGCGATGATCAGCAGCAACGCCGGAAAGAAACCGATTGCCGCGCTGACCTTCACGAAGACGAACAGCTCCAGCACAGGAAAAATCAGAAACAGCAGTAGAAAAGCACGCATCAAGGGTTCCTCGACGGAAGATAACCTTCCAATAAGACCTCAAATGGATGCCTGCGCTCCGGATTTCAACCCTCGGCTTGCATCACAAGCGGCCAATTGTCGGCGCGAGCCAGCAAAACCAAGGCCTCGCGGACTTGTGTCGGCGTGTTGCAAGTAGTGGGGAAAGGCAACCAGTGCACGGCCTGGCCGATGCGCAGGTGCATGCCTTCACTGTCTACCCCAACCATCTGCGCCGGTACGTGCCGTGGCAACCCGGTCAATTCGACGTAGTGGGCAATGGCACTGGCGTGATCGCTGTTCATGTGTTCGATCATGCTCCCCTCGGCCTTGCCCGCGAACGGGTTGGCCAAGGTCACATGGTCAAGCCAGTGGATCGCACCGAAGCCGCCGATGTAGCGGTGGCGCACCGGTTGCAGCACCCAGAAATCGAAGTCGTGGGCCTTGTGGTAGTTGGCCGCGTCCGGGAAATAGCGGTAATAGCGTTCGGCGGCGGCCTCGATGACGGCTTCGTCGACCAGCTTGTGCGCTTCGGCCATCACCGTCAGGCGCCCTACCGCCTGCACATCCTCAGCCTCGCGCTCACCCACCAACAGCGAACACTTGGGGTCCTTCTGCAGATTATGGGTGTGCTGGGCAATGCGGCTGATCAGGATCAGCGGGTTGCCCTGGGCGTCCAGGCAGTACGGCACGACCGAACCGAAGGGGTAGCCAGGCATCGACCTGGAATGTGTCGAAAGCACGCCGCGGTATTCCTTGAGCAGCAGTTCCCGGGCGGGGCGGATGGCGTTGGTACTCACTTGAGGGCGGCTCCTGGCGGACGGGTTGGGGACAAGATAAGCATTATCAGCTGCCTGTGCCACTGACCTGCATCCAGACGCCTTACCAGGTAACGCCGAAGCCCGCGGTATAGCGTGTCTTGTCCAGGTCACTTTCACGCGTGCCGGTGATGATATCCTTCTCCGCCTTGAGGTTCAGCGAGGCCCACTCGGTGACCTTGTAGCGCAGGCCAACCTCGGCATCCAGCGAGTAGTCGGCCACGCCACCCAGCGGCTTGGCGAACTCGCCGTTGGTGAACAGCTGCACGTTCTTGCCGATCAGGTATCGCGTGTAATCCCACTTCACGGCCGCAGAATAGAAATTATCCTTGCCGCCGTCCCGGTACTCGAAATCTGTGCGGTTGATCAGTGAGCCCAGCGAGAACGCACCCAGCTCATCGTCCCAGAACTGGTAACCCGGGCCGGTACCCACGGTGCGCTGGCGGGCCAGGTCTTCGATGTGATCGCGCTTGTATTCCGCACGCCCCTGCCAGAACCACTTATCGGTAATGAAGCGGTCCAGCGCGTACTCGGCGCTCCAGTTGTTGGTGGTGGTGACGTCGTCCTTGGTCTCGCGGTTGTACTCACCCTCGGCGTTGTGCCGCCAGCGGCCATGGCGGGCAGTGGTCTTGAAGCCTACGTCGTAATCGTCGGTGTCGTTCTCGGCGCGCTTGTAGTCCAGCGCCACGTCGACATTGCCTTTCCACACGAAATCCTCGACCAACGGCTTGGGCTTCATGATCTGTTCGATGCTGGCCAGCTCCACCGTCTTCGGTGAATCGCCATTGGCCAAGGTCACCTTGCCTGGCTCTGCCGCCTTGAGCGACTTGGCTTTCTCTCCGCTGTAGGCGTCCTGCTTGACCAGCATCTCCTGGTCGCTTTCCAGCGTCTGGACCTCTTTCCAGTCCAGGGCGATGGACCCGCCATAAGGGGTTTCCAGCAGCAGCTTGCCGCCGTCGAATACCTTGATCTTGCCACTTAGCCGGTCACCGTTCTTCATCCACACAGTGTCGGCGAACACCGGAGAGGCACACAGGGAAACAGCAAGAAGGCACAACAAGGATCTAGAATTCATAAACGGGCTTTGTTTGCGGACTATGGGTTCGATTTGACGAAAAAGCCGGGCATTATCCAGATACCCACGACCAGAGCAAGGACAGACCGGGAGTATGCCGTTGAGTTCAACTCTCATTTACCAGACCACCGGTCCGGTTTCATCTGCAGCCCAAGGCGGGCGAGATGTCTGATGGATATGAGCACGCCCTCGATTCGGCCGAGGGCCGACGAACGGCGCTATATTCAGTACTGGGCCAAGTGCCACCCGGCAAGGTCGTGAGCTATGGCCAACTGGCCGAACTGGCTGGGCTTGGCCGTGCGGCGCGCTGGGTTGGGCGCACCCTGGGGCAGTTGCCTGCAGACACACGCCTGCCTTGGCACCGGGTGCTTGGTGCGGGTGGCCGGCTGAGCCTGGCGCTGGGCACCCCGTCGGGCGATGAACAACGGGCGCGGTTACGCGCAGAAGGTGTGAATGTAAGCAACAATCGTGTGGATATGACGCGCCATGGCTGGCGCCCAATGGAGCACAGCGGTTAGAGTGCGCGCTTTGTTTTCGAAAACTTGAGGCAGATGTTGGCCCATGCCCCGTAAAACCTGGCGCGCTGCGCTTGCTGCCTATGCCAGCCCGTCAACATTGGTACTTTTGCTACTCGGTTTCGCCGCCGGCCTACCCTACATGCTGGTGTTCTCGACCCTGTCGGTATGGTTGCGCGAAGCCGGCGTTGCCCGTGAAACCATCGGTTATGCAAGCCTGATTGGCTTGGCCTACGCCTTCAAGTGGGTCTGGTCACCGCTGCTCGACCAATGGCGCTTGCCGCTGCTTGGCGGCCTCGGGCGCCGGCGCTCGTGGCTGCTGTTGTCGCAAGCGCTAGTGGTGATCGGGCTGGTCGGCATGAGCCTGTGCGACCCGCAACAGCATCTCTCCTGGCTGATTGCCATGGCCGTACTGGTTGCTTTCGCCTCGGCTACCCAGGACATTGCTGTCGACGCCTACCGCCTGGAAATCGCTGACGACCAGCGCCAGGCCGCGCTCGCAGCCAGTTACATGGCCGGCTACCGGGTGGCTGCCTTGCTCGCCACCGCCGGTGCCCTGTTCTTCGCCGAGTGGTTCGGCTCTACCGGCTTCAGCTACCTGCACAAGGCCTGGGCCGGCACCTACGTGATGTTCGGGGTGATGATGCTGCCCGCCCTGTTCACCACCTTGGTCATGCGCGAACCGCCAGTGCCCATGCGCACCCAACTGTCGGCAGCGCGCTACGGGCTGGTGCACCAGATGGCTTCGGTGTTCGTGCTGATCATCCTGCTGGTCTCGGTACCGGCCAGCTTCACCCAGATGTTCAATACCGGCTGGTCCAGCGTGGTCTCCGGTGATGCCACGCCGCTCGACCTGCTGCTGGAAGACCGCGCCTTCCTGCGCCTGATCCTCTACGTGCTGCTGACCTGGGCCTGCCTGTCGAGCCTCGGCCGCCGCGGCCTGGCCCCCGTGCTGACCCCGATCAACGACTTCATCACCCGCTACCGCTGGCAGGCTCTGCTGCTGCTGGGCCTGATCGCCACCTATCGCATGTCGGACACGGTGATGGGGGTGATGGCCAACGTGTTCTATATCGACATGGGCTTCACCAAGGACCAGATTGCCAGCGTCAGCAAGATCTTCGGCCTGATCATGACCCTGGTCGGCGCCGGGGTTGGCGGCCTGCTGATCGTACGCTTCGGCATCATGCCCATCCTGTTCATTGGCGGCGTAGCCTCTGCCGGCACCAACATCCTGTTCCTGATGTTGGCTGACATGGGGCCGAACCTGGAAATGCTGGTGGTGACCATCTCGCTGGACAACTTCAGCTCCGGCATGGCTACCTCGGCCTTTGTCGCCTACCTGTCAAGCCTGACCAACCTGAAGTTCTCGGCGACCCAGTACGCGCTGCTCAGTTCGATCATGTTGCTGTTGCCGCGGCTGATCGGCGGGTATTCGGGCGTTATTGTGGAGAAGTTCGGCTACCACGACTTCTTCCTGATCACAGCGCTGCTGGGGGTGCCTACGCTGATCCTGATCGCCCTGCAGTGGCATCAGGAAGCCGGGCGGGGAACGCCGGTGGCGGACGACCACTCGGTGGCTGAGCGGCCCTGAAACTTTGTATTGCCTGTACTGGCCTCTTCGCGGGTAAACCCGCTCCTACACCGGGCCGCGTTGCC
>NZ_JBICMC010000068.1:0-7222 GCF_043106005.1 Pseudomonas sp. GLN_2
GCGAAAGGGCTGCGAAGCGGCCCCGGCGATCTCACGACATAAGACTGTTCCAAAATGACCCAGCCCACCCCCTGCTACCACTGCGCCCTGCCCGTCCCCACTGGCAGCCGCTTCACCGCCGTGGTCCTCGGCCAGCCGCGGCAGTTCTGCTGCCCCGGCTGTCAGGCGGTGGCTGAGTCGATCGTCGCGGGTGGCCTGGAACATTACTACCAGCACCGCAGCGACAACAGCGCCAACCCCGAAGGCCTGCCCAAGCAACTGCAGGACGAACTGGCCCTGTACGACCGCAGCGACGTTCAGCAAACCTTCGTCCGCCACCAGGGCGAGCTGGCCGAAACCACCTTGCTTGTCGAGGGCATCAGTTGCGCCGCCTGCGGCTGGCTGATCGAAAAGCACTTGCGCAACCTGCCTGGTGTCGCCGAAGCCCGGCTGAACCTGTCCAACCACCGCCTGGCGCTGAACTGGGACGACAAGCAGCTGCCGCTGTCGCGCGTGCTCGCCGAACTTCGCCAGATCGGCTACGCCGCCCACCCCTACCAGCCTGACCAGGCTGCCGAGCAATTGGCCCGGGAAAACCGCAGCGCCCTACGCCGCCTGGGCGTGGCCGGGCTGCTGTGGTTCCAGGCGATGATGGCGACCATGGCCACTTGGCCGGAATTCAACATCGACCTGACACCCGAGTTACACACCATCCTGCGCTGGGTGGCGCTGTTCCTGACCATTCCCATCGTGTTCTACAGCTGCGCGCCTTTCTTCAAGGGCGCGGCGCGCGACTTGCGAACGCGCCACCTGACCATGGACGTTTCGGTGTCGCTGGCCATTGGCCTGGCGTTCGGTGCCGGCATCTGGACAGCCATCACTGGCAGCGGCGAGCTTTATTTCGACACGGTAGGCATGTTCGCCCTGTTCCTGCTGACCGGCCGCTACCTGGAGCGCCGCGCCCGCGAGCGCACAGCGGCGGCCACTGCGCAGCTGGTCAACCTGCTGCCAGCCTCATGCCTGCGCCTGGACGCCATCGGGCGCAGCGAACGCATCCTGCTCAGCGAGTTACAGTGCGGCGACACCGTGCAGGTGCTGCCCGGCGCGGTCATCCCTGCCGACGGACGCATCGTCGAGGGCCGCTCCAGCGTCGACGAATCGCTGCTGACCGGCGAGTATCTGCCGCAACCACGCCAGGTGGGTGAGCGGGTCACTGGCGGTACGCTGAACGTCGAAAGCGCGCTGAATGTAGAAGTGGAAGCCCTCGGCCATGACTCACGCTTGTCGGCCATCGTCCGCCTGCTGGAACGCGCCCAGACCGAAAAACCGCGCCTGGCGGAAATCGCCGACCGCGCCTCACAGTGGTTTCTGCTGTTCTCGCTACTGGCCTCGGTAGCCATCGGCCTGTGGTGGTGGCACCTGGATCCGGCACGGTCGTTCTGGATCGTGCTGGCCATGCTCGTGGCCACCTGCCCTTGTGCCCTGTCTTTGGCTACGCCAACCGCATTGACCGCCGCCACCGGAACCCTGCACAAGCTTGGCCTGCTGGTCACCCGCGGCCACGTGCTGGAGGGCTTGAACCACATTGACACGGTGATTTTCGACAAGACCGGCACACTGACCGAAGGCCGCCTGACCTTGCGCAGCATCCGCCCGCTCGGCAGCCAGGCCACCGACCGCTGCCTGGCCCTGGCCGCGGCGCTGGAAAACCGCTCCGAACACCCCATCGCTCGCGCCTTTGGTCGTACCGCCACGCCTGCCGATGACGTACAGAGCGTACCCGGCCTGGGCCTGGAGGGGGTGGTCGACGGCCAACGCCTGCGCATTGGTCAGGCTACCTTCGTTTGCGCCTTGAGTGGTGCGGAAATCCCCGCTGTGCCCGAGCCGCGCGGCCAGTGGCTGCTGCTGGGCGACCGCCAGGGACCCATGGCCTGGTTCGGCCTGGATGACCGCCTGCGCGACGATGCCCCGGCCCTGCTCGCTGCCTGCAAGGCGCGCGGCTGGCACACCCTGCTGCTGTCGGGCGACAGCTCGCCGATGGTTGCCGAAGTGGCCGCGCAGCTGGGTATCGAGCAGGCCATTGGCGGCCTGCGCCCGGATGACAAACTGGACCGCCTGAAAGCCCTGCAGGCTGACGGGCGCAAGGTGCTGATGCTCGGCGACGGTGTCAACGATGTACCGGTACTGGCCGCCGCCGATATCAGCATCGCCATGGGCAGCGCCACCGACCTGGCCAAGACCAGTGCCGACGCCGTCTTGCTGTCCAACCGCCTGCAAGCGCTGGTGCAGGCGTTCGAGCTGGCCCGCCGCACCCGCCGCAACATCCTCGAGAACCTGCTGTGGGCGACCCTGTATAATGGCCTGATGTTGCCGTTCGCCGCGCTCGGCTGGATCACGCCGGTGTGGGCCGCCATCGGCATGTCGGTCAGCTCACTGATCGTGGTGCTCAATGCCTTGCGCCTGACCCGTATGCCCGTGGCCTCGGGCCCGCTGCCCCACGAAGCCCCTTTACCCGGGAGGAAGTCGCCATGCCCGCCCTCTATGTCATGATCCCGGCAGCCCTGCTGCTGGTCGGCGTGGCCGTGTACATCTTCTTCTGGGCGGTCGACAGCGGTCAGTACGATGACCTTGAAGGCCCCGCCCACAGCATCCTGTTCGACGATCAGGACCCGCGCCACCAGGCGGCAGTGAAGCCTGACGATGCCGCAGCCGACACCGACAAGGAACCACCGCCCCATGCCTGACCTGCTTGCGCTGCTGGGCTCGGCACTGGTCCTTGGCCTGCTAGGGGGCGGTCACTGCCTGGGCATGTGCGGTGGCCTGATGGGCGCACTGACCTTGGCCATCCCCCCCGAACAACGCGGCAAGCGCCTGCGCCTGTTGCTGGCGTACAACCTGGGGCGCATTTTCAGCTATGCCTGCGCCGGCCTGTTGCTGGGCCTGGCCGGCTGGGCCGTGGCCAGCAGCCCGGCAGCGCTGGCGCTGCGGGTGGCTGCAGCGCTGCTGCTGATTGCCATGGGCCTGTACCTGGCCGGCTGGTGGAGTGGGTTGACCCGTATCGAGGCGCTGGGCCGCGGGTTGTGGCGGCATATTCAGCCGATGGCGTCGCGCTTGCTGCCGGTGTCCAGCCTGCCCCGGGCGCTGCTGCTGGGCGCCTTGTGGGGCTGGCTGCCGTGCGGTTTGGTGTACAGCACCCTGCTGTGGGCCGCCAGCCAGGGCAACGCCGGGTACAGCGCGGTATTGATGCTCGCGTTCGGGTTGGGCACCTGGCCGGTGTTGCTGGCAACCGGGCTGGCTGCCGAACGCGTAAACGCCCTGTTGCGGCGACGCAGCGTGCGCGTGGCGGGCGGCGTGCTGGTGATGCTATTCGGTATCTGGACCTTGCCGGGCCCACACCAGCACTGGCTGATGGGGCATTGACGCGGGCTGCAAAGCAGCCCCAATGCCCTTGATACAAATCAACACAGTTTCCTACAGACGGCCATAGACTCCGGTGCACTGCTGCTCTTTCCGGGGACTACCCTCATGCTCGACGACCTCCGTTGGGATACCGACCTGATCCGCCGCTACGATCTCGCCGGGCCACGCTACACCTCTTACCCAACCGCCGTGCAACTGCACAGCGAGGTGGGTTCGTTCGACCTGCTCAACGCCCTGCGCGAGAGCCGAAGGGCCGTGCGCCCGCTGTCGCTGTACGTGCATGTGCCGTTCTGCGCCAACATCTGCTACTACTGCGCCTGCAACAAGGTCATCACCAAGGACCGTGCGCGCGCCGCGCCCTACCTGCAGCGCCTGGAGCAGGAAATCCAGCTGGTCGCCTGCCACCTGGACCCTAAACAACGTGTTGAACAGCTGCATTTTGGCGGCGGCACACCGACCTTCCTCAGCCATGTGGAACTGCGCCAACTGATGGCCACCCTGCGCCAGCACTTCCACCTGCTGGACGACGATTCCGGCGACTACGGCATCGAGATCGACCCTCGCGAAGCCGACTGGTCGACCATGGGCCTGCTTCGCGAACTGGGCTTCAACCGCGTCAGCCTTGGCGTGCAGGACCTCGACCCGGCCGTGCAGCGCGCGATCAACCGCCTGCAGAGCCTGGAGCAGACCCGCACCTTGATCGAGGCTGCGCGCACGCTGCAGTTTCGCTCGGTCAACCTCGACCTGATCTACGGCCTGCCCAAGCAAACCCCGGAAGGCTTTGCCCGCACCGTCGAAGAGGTGATCCGCCTGCAGCCCGACCGTCTGTCGGTGTTCAACTACGCTCACCTTCCCGAACGCTTCATGCCGCAACGGCGCATCGACAGCAACGACCTGCCCAGCGCGGCCGCCAAGCTGGAGATGCTGCACGCCACCATCGACCAACTGACCGCCGCCGGTTACCGCTACATCGGCATGGACCACTTCGCCCTGCCCGACGACGAACTGGCCATTGCCCAGGAAGAAGGCACCTTGCAGCGCAACTTCCAGGGCTACACCACCCACGGGCACTGCGACCTGATTGGCCTGGGCGTGTCGGCGATCAGCCAGATCGGCGACCTGTACTGCCAGAACAGCAGTGACCTCAACACCTACCAGGACAGCCTGTCCAACGCCCAGCTGGCTACCCAGCGCGGCTTGCTGTGCAACCACGACGACCGCATACGCCGGGCAGTGATCCAGCAACTGATCTGCCATTTCGAGCTGGATTTCGAACCCATCGAACAGGCTTTCACCCTGGATTTTCGCGGTTACTTCAACGACCTCTGGCCCGAGCTGCTGACCTTGCAGCGCGACGGCCTGATCAGCCTGGACGACAAGGGCATTCGCATCCTGCCCGCCGGCCGGCTGCTGGCGCGCTCGGTATGCATGGTGTTCGACGCGTATCTGGCGATGCACAACCGCCAGCGTTTCTCGCGAGTGATCTGAAAAACAAGGCGTTCAACCGCATGGACAAGCTTCCTTGTCAGGCACACTATGAGCACACAAGGACTCCCGGCAGGCCACCAGCCGGGGTTTCGCCAGCGCGCACCATCATTGCGCACACTGGCCTACACCCTGTGTCGTGAGTTACCCTTACGACTTATGTGTGCTTTCCCACAAGGATCGATTCAAATGTCCGAGCCAGTCAAACTGCGCCCACACAACCAGGCCCATTGCAAGGATTGCAGCCTGGCCCCCCTGTGCCTGCCTCTTTCGCTGAACCTGGAAGACATGGACGCGCTGGATGAAATCGTCAAACGCGGGCGGCCGCTCAAGAAAGGCGAGTTCCTGTTCCGCCAGGGTGACAGTTTTGGCTCGGTCTACGCAGTACGGTCCGGGGCCCTGAAAACCTTCAGCCTCAGCGACAGCGGCGAAGAGCAGATCACAGGCTTTCACCTGCCCAGCGAACTGGTCGGCCTGTCAGGCATGGATACCGAGGCCTACCCGGTATCGGCCCAGGCCCAGGAAACCACTTCGGTGTGTGAAATCCCCTTCGAGCGGCTGGACGAGCTGTCGGTACAGCTGCCACAGCTACGCCGCCAGCTGATGCGGGTGATGAGCCGCGAAATCCGCGACGACCAGCAAATGATGCTGCTGCTGTCGAAAAAAACCGCCGACGAGCGCATTGCCACTTTCCTGGTCAACCTGTCGGCGCGCTTCCGTGCCCGTGGCTATTCGGCCAACCAGTTCCGCCTGAGCATGTCGCGCAACGAAATCGGCAACTACCTTGGCCTGGCGGTAGAAACCGTGTCGCGGGTGTTCACCCGCTTCCAGCAGAACGGCCTGCTGCGCGCCGAGGGCAAGGAAGTGCACATCCTCGACCCGATCCAGCTGTGCGCGCTGGCCGGTGGTGCAATCGAGGCCTGAGGCCGGTCTTTAGCGGGTATACTTGGGCATTCGTTTTCCCAGGATACCCGCAACAATGCACAGCGACGCCTTCGACCTCAAAGCCCTGATCCGCCCGGTAGTGGACTTCCCCAAACCGGGTGTGATCTTCCGCGACATTACCCCGTTATTCCAGTCGCCACGCGGGCTGCGCTATGTGGCCGATCAGTTCATCGAGCGCTATGTCGAGGCTGAATTCAGCCACATCGGCGCCATGGACGCGCGGGGTTTCCTGATCGGCTCGATCATCGCCCACCAGCTGAACAAGCCGCTGATCCTGTTCCGCAAACAGGGCAAGCTGCCGGCCGACGTGTTGAGCGAGGGTTACCAGACCGAGTACGGCGAGGCCTTCCTGGAAGTGCATGCCGACAGCCTGTGTGAAGGCGACTCGGTGCTGATCTTCGATGATTTGATTGCTACTGGCGGTACGCTGCTGGCGGCGGCCAACCTGGTGCGTCGTACTGGGGCGCAGGTGTTCGAGGCGGCAGCGATCATCGACCTGCCGGAACTGGACGGGTCGCGTCGGTTGCAGGCGGCCGGGGTGCCTACCTTCTGCCTGACCGAGTTTTCCCTCAGCGAGTACTGAGTGGGCTTTTGGGGCTGCTTTGCAGCCCATTCGCGGGTAAACCCGCGCCTACAAAGGCCGCGCATTTTTCGTAGGCGCGGGGTTACCCGCGAATGGGCCGCCAAGCGGCCCCAATGAATCAGAGCGAAATGGGCCGGCGCCCTGCAAAGGCATGGGCCAAGGTACCACCGTCCACCATCTCCAGCTCACCGCCCAGCGGCACACCATGGGCAATGCGAGACGCCACCAAGCCTTTCTCGCTCAGCAACTGGGCAATGTAATGCGCCGTCGCCTCCCCCTCCACCGTCGGGTTGGTCGCCAGGATCACCTCGGTAAAGGTGCCCTGCTCTTCGATCCGCGCCATCAGCTGCGGAATACCGATCGCCTCAGGCCCCAGGCCATCCAACGGCGACAGGTGCCCCTTGAGCACGAAGTAACGGCCACGGTAGCCCGTCTGCTCCACCGCATACACATCGGTCGGCCCCTCGACCACGCACAGCTGGGTGTCGTCACGCCGCGGGTCGGCGCACTGCGGGCACAGTTCCTGCTCGGTGAGGGTGCGACACTGGCGGCAATGCCCTACCCCTTCCATGGCCTGGGTCAAGGCCTGAGCCAGGCGCAGCCCGCCACTGCGGTCGCGCTCGAGCAGTTGCAGGGCCATGCGCTGGGCGGTTTTCTGGCCAACGCCTGGCAAGATGCGCAGGCCATCGATCAGTTGGCGGATGAGGGGGCTGAAGCTCATGGGAAAGGCCTGACAATTCAATAAGAGGCGGTTTATACCCAGCGGGGGCGGTGGCGTCAAATCACCTCGCCCAAAGCCCGCAAGGTCTG
>NZ_JBICMC010000069.1:0-2524 GCF_043106005.1 Pseudomonas sp. GLN_2
GCGAGCCCGCGAAGAGGCCGGTGCAGGTGATCAAAGAGGCGGCAGGATTTCCACATCCGGCAAATCCATTGCCGCCACCTCGCCTTCCAGGAACGCACTCAACCGCCGCAACCGCTCGCCGCCTCGCCGGGTGCGCGGCCACACCAGGTAGTAATCCATGCCGCTGGGCACCGCCGTCGGCCATGGCAGGCTCAAGCGCCTCTGCGCCACATCTTCGGCCACCATCAACAGATCGCCCATGGATATTCCATAGCCACGCGCCGCGGCAATCATGCCCAGCTCCAGGGTATCGAACACCTGGCCGCCCTTGAGCGACACCTTGTCGCCAAGCCCCATACGCTCCAGCCATTCCCGCCAGTCACGCTTGTCCACCGTAGGGTGCAGCAGCTCGATAGAGGCCAGCCTACGTACATCCCAAGGTTCTTCGTCGAGCAGGTCCGGCGCGCCGACCGGGATCAACAGCTCAGGGAACAGTTTGCGCACCTCCCACTCCGGCGGGAATACCCCGTCGCTGAGCAACACCGCGCAATCGAACGGCTCCTGGTTGAAATCCACATGGTCGACATCCATCCAGGCGCTAGTCAGCTGCACCTCATTGCCTGGCTGCAAATGCCGAAAGCGGCTAAGGCACGCCAGCAACCAGCGCATGGTCAGGGTCGAGGGGGCTTTCATGCGCAATATGTCGTCTTCACCGCACAAGGTTTCACAGGCCCGCTCAAACGCCGCGAAGCCCTCGCGCACGCCCGGCAGCAGTACCCGCCCTGCTTCGGTAAGTTGCAGGCTGCGGCCACTGCGCACGAACAGGCGGCAGGCAAAATGCTCCTCCAGCGTACGGATATGCCGGCTGATGGCGCTTTGGGTGATGGAAAGCTCTTCGCCCGCACGGGTGAAGGAGCTTAGCCGCGCGGCAGCTTCGAATGCGCGCAGGGCATACAGCGGTGGTAGCTGGCGTGGCATGAGGCACCTGCAATATGGGCGTGTGAGGCAAATCACCGAGAAGCCTATATACATGAGTTCAACTCATGCCAACTATCGCTTTTATCCTTTTGTGCAAAGTTGACCGAAGCCTCAGAATCGCCCTTCGTTGATCACCCCAGAATGAAGGACTGCCCCCATGCACGTCGCGCCCACCACAGAACTCAAGGCTTTGCTGCGCCTGGCCGGGCCGCTGATTGCCTCGCAGTTGGCGCACATGCTGATGGTGCTGACCGACACCCTGATGATGGCCCGCATCAGCCCCCAGGCCTTGGCGGGGGGTGGCCTGGGGGCAGCCAGCTATTCGTTCGTATCGATCTTCTGCCTGGGCGTGATCGCCGCAGTCGGCACGCTGGTGGCCATTCGCAAGGGTGCCAACGACATCGAGGGCGCCACCCGGCTGGCGCAGAACGGCCTGTGGCTGGCCTGGGCCTTGGCGCTATTCGCCGCGCTGGTGCTGTGGAATCTTGAACCTGTGCTGCTGCTTTTCGGGCAGAAGCCCGAGAACGTGGCCTCGGCCGCCGAATTTCTCACCCTGCTGCCACTGGCCCTGCCCGGCTATCTGACCTTCATGGCCTTGCGTGGCTTCACCAGCGCGCTGGGCCGCTCGACCCCGGTGATGGTCATCAGTTTGTTCGGCACAGTGCTTAACTACCTGTTCAACGTGGCACTGATCGAAGGCATGTTCGGCCTGCCCAAGCTGGGCCTGATGGGTATCGGCCTGGTCACTGCAGTGGTGTCGATGGGCATGGCCGCTGCCTTGGCGTTGTATATCCGCTGGCATTCGGCCTATGCCGCCTACCCGCTGCGCAAGGGCCTGTCACGCCCATCACTGGCGGCCCTGCGCGAGCTGTGGCGGCTGGGCCTGCCGATTGGCGGTACCTACATGGTGGAAGTGGGCCTGTTCGCCTTCGCCGCGCTGTGCATGGGCGTGCTGGGCAGCACCGAGCTGGCGGCGCACCAGATTGCCCTGCAGATCGTGTCCACGGCATTCATGGTGCCGACGGGCTTGTCCTATGCGGTGACCATGCGCGTCGGCCTGTACTACGGCGCTGGCAACCTGCTGGCGGCGCGCAGCGCCGGGCGGGTGGGCATCGGGTTCGGGGCCATGATCATGTTTGCCTTCGCCGCCCTGTTCCTGCTGCTGCCCGAAGCACTGGTAGGGCTGTTCATCGACCGTAATGACCCGGCCTTTGCCGCGATCTTCCAGGTGGCCGTGCAGTTGTTGATGGTGGCGGCGTGGTTCGAACTGTTCGACGGCATGCAGACGATTGCCATGGGCTCGATCCGTGGGTTGAAAGATGCCAAGACCACCTTCCTGATCGGGCTGGTGTGCTATTGGCTGGTGGGGGCGCCGAGTGCCTGGCTGTTCACCTTTACGCTGGGCGGTGGTGCAGTAGGGATCTGGTGGGGGCTGGCGCTGGGGCTGGCGTGCGCGGCGGTGGCGCTGACCTTTGGCTTCGAATGGCGGATGAAGCGGTTGCTGGGGAAGGCGGGGGTTCGTACAGAAGCTGCTGTTTCGGCCTGACTTCCGGGCCTCTTCGCGGGC